>JAILGW010000051.1 GCA_024696365.1 Alphaproteobacteria bacterium
TTTGCGATCAATGCAAACATTGCTGCTGATACGTTTTTACCGGAAACATCTGCCATAACCACGCCTAGCTGATTATCGTTTAACCAGAAGAAATCGTAAAAATCCCCTCCTACTTCCGCCGCTGGAATAGAGTCCGCCCATAATTCTATAGCACCTCGCTTTAAAGAATTTCCCGGCAAAATACTTTTTTGCAATTTTGCAGAAACGTCCAACTCATCTGAAATTGCTGTCAGTTTTTTATTTGTCGCATCCGCTTGTTTCAAAGTAGCGACAACCTTTGCAGTTTTCTCAATTGTCGCCTGAAGATCCGCGAAATCTATTGGTTTAATAACGAAGTCATGTGCACCTCCACGCATAACTGCTCGCAACATATTTATATCACCATAAGCGGAAACGACTATTGTCCTCATGAATGGATACTCTTCTCTTAACTTGCTTATAAACGCAATACCATCCATTCCTGCAACGTTAATATCTGTTATCAAGATATCAAAAGGCGTTTGATTTAAAAGCTGCATAGCTTCATGTGGATCAGTAGCAAAAGAGAATTGATACGTTCCCTCTACGATTTGTCGACGAAACCTCTGAACAAGCAGATCCTCTGTGTCCTTTTCATCGTCCAAAACAAGAATTCGCGCCAAAGTTTCCACTTAACACCTTTGTTAAACATGTTATAATTTCGAGTGTTGCATAAAAAAGTTAATAAAAGATGACTGTTCGTAAAAATATAAGAGAAATCGTACTTGATACCGAAACCACAGGACTGAGTCATGAGAACGGGGACAGAATAGTCGATATAGGATGTGTCGAACTCATAAACCACGTGCAAACAGGCAATACATATCATGTTTACATAAACCCTGAAGCCAGAAAAATGCATCCTGACGCATCAGCCATAAGCGGAATTACAGATGAATTTTTAGCAGACAAACCTCTGTTCAAAGATATAGTCGATGATTTTCTAAAATTCGTTGATGACAGTCCGCTCGTCATTCACAATGCGAAATTTGATATTGGTTTTTTGAACAGTGAATTAGCGAGAGTCAACAAACCTCTTTTCAATCTAGAAGATGCAATAGACACCTTAATGATTGCCCGCGTAAAATTCCCCGGTGCCCCGGTAAACTTGGATGCGCTATGCAAAAGATTCAACGTAGATACATCTATTCGTGTAACACACGGTGCGTTAATCGACTGTTTTCTGCTGGCCGATGTTTATATTAACTTGCTTGGAGGGCGGCAAAGCGATTTATCATTTTCCGACACAAGTATACAAAAACAAAAAACCGAAGACAGGAACAAGAACGTTCGCCCTAAAAGGTCGTTTCCTCCATCTGAAGAAGAGTTATCAGCACATGCAGAATTTTTAAAAACATTAAATGATGCGTTATGGAACAAAGCAAGTTAACATTTACTAATACTAGTCATGCAAAGTGGATTTTATGCGGCGAACACTCTGTAGTTCGTGGAGGAAAGGCGATTGTATTCCCACTGAGGAATCTCAGAAATACCGTAAATTTCTGTAAAAAAGAAACTCTTATTATCGAGAACGATTCTCAAAATGAAATTTTTGAATTGCTTAAGATAGGCGCAAAATATCTTAATATACCCATATCAGAACTATACGGACAATTTGACATTTCGAGCGATATTCCGATAAAAGCAGGTTTAGGTAGCTCTGCAGCTCTTTGTGTCAATATTGCCAAAATTTTTGCGCATTTTGGATTTTGTAAAGATGTTTTTCAATTAGCGCGTCATTTAGAAAACAAGTTTCATAAAAAAAGTAGCGGATTGGATATCGCTGTCTGTTTGTTTGATCGTCCTATTATCTTTCGTGACGGTAAAGTAGTTGAGTTTTTGGAACCAGCATTTTGGCCATATATGGCGCTAACATACTCAGGCAAAACCTCTTCTACCTCAATGTGTATTCAACAGTTGCAAAAATTATTTAACGAAAATGAAAAGCACGCTCTCGAGTTAGATTCATTGATGAACAATGCCGTAAATTTATGTGAAAAAGGTTTTAAAAAAGCCAATTTTAATTTGCTGAAGGATGGCATCAAGTTATCCAAAAAAGTATTTACTGAATGGGGATTATGTAACGATGAATTGAATATTCATATGCAAAATCTTATCGATAAAGGAGCAGTCGCGGTAAAGCCTGTCGGTTCAGGATTAGGCGGATATGTTTTAAGCTTATGGGAAGAAAATCCGAATAAATATCTAGATATTTGTTTGACATTGCAAAAGCCTTGATGGATATTATCAAAATCTACATGTGAAGAGGAAACTGATGAGTAAAGAAGAATGGGGCGTGAAAAGAATTTGCTTAAGTTGTTCTGCCCGCTTTTATGATTTCAATAAATCGCCTATCGTTTGTCCTTCTTGCGGAGCAATATTTGATCCTGAATATTTGCTGAAGAAAAAGAATAAAAGTTCTCATGAGAGAGACGAAGATGTAGAAAATATCGAAATCGATGTTAATGATGATACCCTCATAGACGATGACTCTACAGAAGACATTGATGATTTAGACGAAACAGAAGATGACATCGCACTGGACGGTCAGAAAAACTAGCGTCGTTATAGCATCAGTTTGTGCACTTTTTGCTTTCGATTGCAATGCACGAGATGGCCAAAGTAAGCTCAAAGTCGCCAAAAGGTCTTTGGCCAATATTATTCAATCTCAGGATTTTCCGGAAGAAGAATCTATTTGGGAATCTGAGCCAATTGAGATATCTGATGTAAATCTCCAAATCTTAGATAAAATCAGTGGAAAAGTTTTCAGGGGAAAAATAAGCAAGGATAAAAAAGTTTCGTTTGGAACTATATCTATTGTGTTGAAGCGTTGTTTTAAAAACAGACCTGAGGATAAAAAAGAAATTTACGCATTTCTCGAAATAGAAGAAAATGAGAGAGTAATGTTTGCGAATTGGTTGTTCGCCTCTTCTCCGTCAACCAATTTATTCTGTCATCCGACGTATAATGTACAAATAGAATTCTAATATGAATTTCAAAGAAACAATACTAGCTGAAACTCCTGTTTTCTTAGCGCCGATGGCCGGTATAACTGATGCTCCGTTTCGCCATTTAGTTACGAGTTTTGGTGCCACCGCGGTTGTTTCAGAAATGGTGTCCAGTGAGGCATTAGTTCGAAACAGTAAAAAAACTTTTCGCAGACTAACTCAAAAAAATCGTGAAGTTCTAAATATCATTCAAATTGTCGGATATAGTCCCCAAAACATGGCGGAGTCTGCGATTATAAACGAGGATTTAGGTGCAGATGTTATCGATATAAATATGGGATGTCCAGCGCGAAAAATAACTTCGAATGAGTCCGGCGCGGCATTAATGAAAAACGAAGATTTAGCAGTTCAGATTGCCGAAGCCGTGGTAAAAGCCGTTAAAATTCCCGTTACATTAAAAATGCGTCTCGGCTGGGATTCTGACAACATAAATTGCTTCAGCCTTGCCAAAAAATTTGAGAATATCGGCATTCAAATGTTAGCGATACACTGTCGTACCAGGAACCAAATGTACAGTGGCTCAGCAGATTGGCATGCGATTAACGCAATGCGAGATATTATTCACATTCCGTATCTTTGCAACGGCGATATCAAATCTCCTGAAGATGCTAAAAAGGCGTTGAAATTATCTCGTGCAAACGGCGTTATGATTGGTCGCGGAGCTCTGGGAAAACCATGGTTGATAAATCAAGTTATGGCATTTTTGAATGAAGGAAAAGTTACTCCACCCCCTACTCTTGAAGAGCAATTTAAAATTGTTATGGAACATTTTCAAAACACGCTTGATTTTTACGGAGAGGAGCCCGGCATAAGAATTTTTCGAAAACATTTCTGTTGGTACAGCGCAGGAATGAGTGGGGCATCTGCATTTCGTCAAACGATTAATCAAACAGAAGACTTATCGTTCATCAAAAGTTACGTAGAAGATTTTTATACAAAGCATTTTGAAGCTGTGTTATAACTGACTTGGAGAAAAAAATGCAAGAAGAAACAGTTAATAGTCTGCAAGGAGGATTTTCCGAGGCAATTGAGAAGTATCTAGAGAGATATTTTGCCCTCCATAATGGCGCTGTTCCATGCGGACTATATAGTCAGGTTATGAATGAAGTTGAGAGAGGCGTGCTTAACGTTACTTTAAAGCACACTAATATGAATCAATTGCAAGCCTCCAAAATTCTCGGGATAAATCGCAATACTTTACGAAAAAAAATATCATCTTACAAAACCGGAGCAGATAAGTAGTTGTTTAAGGCGTGCGTTAAATTTTTTAAAAAGCAGGAAGTCCAAAGTTTTTTAGTGTATCTGTTTTTTGTATTATCCGCCATTTCGTGTTTCAGCACCTATGTACTTTTTTCCGATGTTGAACTTTATAGCCGCAATTCAAAAGCTGTAATTTCCATCTTATATTTCGATATAGCGCTAATTTTAATTTTACTGCTGTTAGGCGGCAATAAAATTCTCACATTATTGAATGCAAGAAAGAATAAGGGTTCTCGACTGACTTTTCGGTTAATTTCTGTATTCTCATTGTTATCAATTGTCCCTTCTGTTCTGATGTGCGTATTTTCCGCGCTGTTTTTTCACAATGGTATAGAATCGTGGTTCAATGAACGAAACCGCATAGCCTTGCAGGAATCTCTGAACGTTGCGGAATCTTATTTAAGTGAGCATCAAAACAATGCACTGCGGGATTGCTCCGCAATTTCTCGCTCACTTGAATATCACCTAAGTGACGTACACATAAATGACAATCTATCTAATTCCAAAGAGTTAGATTTTCTGTTAGACGATTTATGCGGTTTAAAAGGAATAAATGCCGCGATTCTCTTAGACTCATCACTTAATATAATCGCTCATTCCAAGTACAGTGTGAACCTGCACTTTTTCAATATAAGCTATAAACAAATAATGAAAATTGAACAAGCAAATGGAAAAAGCATAATTGTAAAAGATGATGATGACGAAAATCAGAAAAGTATTTGTGCTGCAACATGCTTTAAAAATGCAGATGGGTTTGTCTATCTGCTGATAGAAAAAAACATCGATTCTAAAGTGTTGCATCAGGCACATAGCACGAAAAACGCATTTCACGAATATCATCAATTGCTACAAAACCGCAGTTCACTCGAAATTGCATTTGTCCTCATATTTTTCGCAGTCGGAATACTATTGTTGATAGCGTCAATTTCAGTTGCGATTATTTATTCGTGGAAAATCGTCAAACCAATCAGCAATTTAATTGACGTATCTGAAGATATCATCAAGGGAAATCTTCACGCACGCGCTAAATATGAAGGTTCATATGATGAAATAAATCTGCTTAGCAAAACGTTTAACCAAATGATAGATCAAACGCGAGAGCAGCAAGAAGATTTGGTTCGTATAAATGAACAACTTAAGGAAAGGATGAAATTTACAGGCAGTGTGTTAGCTGGTGTTTCTTCTGGAGTAATCGGAGTTGAAAAAAACTTGATTTATATTTGGAACAATGCCTCTGAAAAGTTATTAAACAAAACAATAAAAAAAGGCGACGACGTTCGAAATCTTATTCCAGAGATACGCCCTCTGCTACTTTCGTTCAATACAAGTAAAAAATATGTTGAAAAGGAAATTCAGCTGAAAATAAACAACAATATTCTGCTTTTCCTAATAAAAATAGAAAATATTGCCTTTGAAAACGGAGAACGTTTCGTTATTACATTTGATGATATAACCTCAATGGCTCTCACTCAACGAAAAGCCGCATGGACAGAAGTCGCACGAAGAGTTGCGCATGAAATAAAAAATCCACTTACGCCAATTCAACTTTCTGCGGAAAGAATTCGCCGAAAATATTCCCCTCAAATATCGAAAGACAACAAAACTTTTTCTGAGTTAATCGACGTAATCATCCGGCAAGTTGGCGATATAAAAAGATTAATCGATGAATTTAACTTTTTCGCGCGACTACCTGAGCCAGTTTTAAAAGAATGCGATATTTGCGAAATATGTAGACAAGCAGTTTTCTTTATGCAGAACGCTAGCACAAACACAGAAATAATTTTCGAACCTGAAAAAGAATCAATAAAAATAAATGCAGACGAGCGATTAATTCATCAATCGATAGTTAATCTCATTCAAAATGCAATTAACGCCATGACCGCAGCCCATCGAACTGCGAACAAAATTTGGGTAATGATAAGAGAAGATAATTCAACCATCATAATTATAGTTGAAGATAACGGTCCTGGGTTACCAAAAGAAAAAATGGAATCTTTAGCAACTCCATATTTTACATTAACCCCAAAAGGTACTGGTTTAGGATTAGCAATCGTGAAAAAAATCATACAAGATCATGGCGGAGAATTGTCGTTTGGTGATAGCGACCACGGTGGTGCAAAAGTGTCAGTTTCAATTCCAAAAGAAAAACAAGGGAGATAAAAATGGCTTGTGATAAGATACTGATTATAGATGACGAAGCGGAAGTCAGAAGTTTAGTCTCTGATGTTTTAACTGATGAAGGATATAAAACTGAAGTTGCTGCAGATGAGCACGAAGCCGTATCTATTTTAAAAACGTACCAACCTAATCTGATATTTTTAGATTTATGGATAGGAAGTGACGAGTCTGCCGGCATCAAAATTCTGAACAAGATTAAAAAGCTCTACCCAGATATTCCTGTTGTAATCATATCTGGACATGGCACAATTGACGTTGCAGTTCAAGCCATTCAAAATGGTGCCTTCGACTTTATCGAAAAGCCATTTGTTATTGACAGATTGTTACTTACATGTAAACGCGCACTTGAGTTGTGTCAATTACGAACAGAAAATTCCGCATTGAAATACGATCGATTGGATGCTTCTGTATTTTCCATCGGCAAATCGAAATTCGCTCAATCTATACGAACAACAATTGAAAAAATAGCGCCAAGCAATAGTCGTGTTTTTATATTAACCCATACAGGCATGGGCACGGATGCTCTTGCATTCGAGATTCATAAAAAATCCAAAAGATCCAATCACAATTTTGTTCATATAAATTGCGCCGCCGATAATAAGGAAAAACTAAAAGAAGAAATATTTGGCACCGAAAAAATTTACGGAGGAGTCGAAAAAGCCAATGGAGGAACACTGTTTTTGGAAAATGTTAATGAACTTTCCAATGACTGCCAGCGATTGCTTCTCCAGTTTTTACAAGATGAACGATATCATGTAGGTAACAGAACGGTATATTCGGACGTTCGCATAATCTCTTCGTGCAATAAAAGCATAAATGAATTACAAGCCGATCCGAAATTCAGTCAGGAACTTTTTTATCGTCTAAACATAGTTAATTTAGATATTCCAAGCATAAGCTCTCGACGTGAGGATATTCTGCCTCTGGTTAATTACTATCTCGATAATTCCGAATCGTTTTTCGGTATTAAAACAAAAAAATTTACAGAAGACGCACTCGCTATTCTGCAATCGTATAATTGGCCGGGTAATATTCATCAAATAAAAAACATCGTAGAAAATTCATTGATTAATTCTGCAGAATCGAATGTAATCGACAAGGATTCACTTCCTTCTGAATTAATCTCTGGTACAACAGATAAAATGGCATCATTAGATATTGCAAATTTTATCGTGCTTCCATTGAAGGATGCTAAAGACCGCTTCGAAACTGATTATCTTCTAGCGCAAATCGAAAGATTTTCCGGGAACATTTCAAGAACAGCGAATTTTGTCGGCATGGAGCGTTCCGCTCTACATAGAAAATTAAAAAACTTAGGAGTTCATTTCGACCGCAAATCCGACAAAGGAGGCAAATAATGAAAATCCTTATTCTCGGCGCAGGGCAAACTGGATTCGGAATAGCCCAATATCTGAAAGACAATGATATTGATGTAACCCTCATAGAACGCAGTAGAGAAACTGCCCTAGCTGTTCGCAATAAATCTAATTTAGATGTCGTTATAGGTAATGCCACTGATGCAGAAGTTTTAAAAAGTGCAGATATTGAGAATGCAGATAGAGTAATTGCAACAATGTCCTCTGATGAACAAAATCTCGTAGCTTGTAAAATTATCAGTGCGCTGTTTAACGTACCGACGAAAATTGCACGAGTAAAATCCCCGGCATTTTTAAGAGGTGAAGTATTCGATATACTTCTAAAAGATAGTTTTGATGTCGATGTTTTATTGCAACCTGAACTGGAAATTTCTTCATTAATTGCCGATATTATTCAAACTAATGGAGCGTTAGATGTTATAAATTCCGAAAACGTTGCCGTCGTCAAATTGCGGTGCCGTTCAGGAACAGAAATTATAAATACAACATTCAAACATTTCCAAGAAATTACCGATTTGAATTTATTCGTTATAAACGTAACACGGCAAGGACGTACTTTTTTCCCGTCAAGTTCAGATATTCTGCTACCAGATGATGATATCTATTTGATAACAACACCGAAACAGCTAAATGCAATTATGACATTGTTCGGATATCCGCAGCAGGAAAAACATAAATTACTTATCATTGGAAGCGGAAATATAGGTACTGCTCTGTTATATAAATTAATTGAGGAAAAACCGAACTATGAAATTACGGTACTGGAGAATTCAATTGAGCGTGCAGAAAAAATTGCATTGAATTTTCCAAATGCAAATGTAGTACATGGGGACGCCTTAAAGCATTCCGTTCTTAAAGAATTAGCATTAAAAACCGATACGGCTGCAGTGTTGACAGATAAAGACAGTACAAATGTGATTGCCGCTCAATTGTTAAAACAACTCGGAGTTAACAGAGTTTTAGCGTTAACAAAAACGAATGATTACAAGTCTCTCCTGTCAGAAGATTCTGGATGTTTTGGAGTAAATGCACATGAAATTACGATACAAGCGATTACTCAAAAATTGAGCAGTGGCAAAACGGTTTCCATTACGGAATTAAGAGATAAAACATCAAATATCGTACAAGCGACAGTAACAGAATCTTGTCCAAGCTTAGGTAATACAATAGAATCAATAAAAGTGCGAAATCGTATTATGCCTGCATTTATCATAAGAGAAGGTAATTTGATATTCGCGCGAGGTCATCACATTTTGGAACTAAATGATGAACTGATTTTATCTGTCATTACAGAAGATTTACCGAAAATCAAAAAGATGTTTCCGCAACATGTGTAGGTAAACCTAACACGTTTGTACGAAATGAAAGAAAGCTGTATCGGTGATTTTTAATCAGCTTCTCTATCGTCGACCATAGATTCCTGCTGTTTTTCTAACCTTCTCTGCATAATAGCCTCTGACAAAGAAAGGTTTTCGCGTGGTGGTGTATTTTCTGAATTGCCACGATTTATTCTACTTTTTTTCGAGGTTTTATTTGTTTCTGAATTATTTACAGCGTTTACTATAACCTTCGATAACAATTTCTGCACTGACCTTGCCCCCTTATTTCCAGTGACCTCGTGTTTTAATGTTTTAATTTGATTAATATACCCCTTAGGTACAACCTTAATTTTTTCTAAAAATGACACTAATTCACCCGCGTGCGCAAAAACTATAGAAGATATTTTCGAGTCTCTTACCACTTCAAACCTATCTTGAGGCACCTCAAAGATCAACATTACAAGACAAACAGAAAATATCACACAAATACCACGAAACAATCCGAATAAAGTTCCAGCAGCTCTATCAACTCCTGAAAAAACAGAATCTTTTACTTTCGAAGAAATCAACCCAGTCATCAACAAAAATATGGCAAGTAATGCGAGGAATGCAATAATCAAACAAATTCCTCGCAATAACAGTTCATTCGTAACATATCGACCAACTGGTTTGTAAAGCATCGGAGCCGCAAAAACAGACAAAAATCCACTAAGCAACCACGCACATGTTCCGAAAAAATCTCGACTGAATCCCCTGAACAGACCCACTACAGCGGAAAGCAACATAACACCAATATAGATGTAATCCAATATATTGAAAAATTCCGAACTATCCATTTCTACTCCGTGTTCCTAGTATTTCAATAACATCTGTCAATTTCTTTACAGGGATCAAGTTAACGCTTCCCAATGATGAAGCATTATTAGCATACGGAACTATAATATTTTTGAATCCCAATTTTTCTGCTTCCTTTATTCTTTCTGCGCATCTGGCAACAGATCTAATTTCCCCCGTCAACCCAATTTCTCCGAACGCACAAGTTTCATCCGTAATCATACATCCGCTATTCGCAGACAATAAACTCAATGCAACAGCCAAGTCCCCGGCCGGCTCGGAAATTTTTAATCCACCCGCAATGTTTAAATACACATCCTTATCGGAAAACGAAATTTTACACTTCGACTCCAATACTGCCAATATCGCAAACAGACGATTCAAATCCCAACCGACAACAGTTCTTCTTGGAGCAGTAAAATAGCTACGAGAAACCAACGCTTGCACTTCCACAAGAATAGGGCGGCTACCTTCTATACCTGCGAATACTGTAGTTCCCGGAACATTCTTTTCACGCTGTGTAAGAAACAAAACAGATGGATTCAGCACGCAAGCTAATCCCCTACTCTGCATTTCGAAAATCCCCAGCTCATCACAAGGTCCATAACGATTTTTCACTGCTCGTAATATTCTGTATGAATTTCCGCGCTCTCCTTCGAAATATAAAACCGTATCAACCATATGTTCCAAAATTTTCGGTCCTGCGATAGCCCCGTCTTTTGTGACATGACCGACAAGGAATACCGTTGTATTCGTTGTTTTCGCAAAATGAATCAATTCATATGCACAGGCTCTTATTTGAGTTACTGTGCCAGGAATTGACTCCACCGTTGGACTAAATAACGTTTGTATAGAATCGATAACGAGAAAATCGACATCCTTGTTTATTGACTTAAGTATTGCGCCAATATTTGTTTCACACGCCAACTTAACATTTGAATTCGAAACCCCAAGTCTTTCTGCTCTTGAACAAATTTGCTCCGACGATTCTTCACCTGAAATATAAACACAATTATAATCCTGAGAAAGTGCGGCCACTATTTGCAGCAAGAGTGTAGACTTTCCAATGCCTGGATCTCCTCCGATGAGCACAACTGAACCAGGAACTGCGCCACCACCTAAAACTCTGTCGAACTCAACATTATTACTCATCATTCGATTTTTTTGCGTCTGCGAGTGCTTTAAATCTGTAAATTCCACAGTTGAAGAAACTTCTCCAGAAACACCACCACAATGAACATCTTCGACAATTGAATTCCACTGTCCGCAATCTTCGCATCTACCCAACCATTTAGGATATCTCGCTCCACACGCCTCGCAATAAAAAATTTTTTCATTTTTGGCCATCGTTAAACACCACGTACTTTTACAATCTATAAAGCAATCGTGTTCGTGTTGCAACTGTTGACATTTTTCTGTATTTTTAAGCTGTTATTTATTGTCGATTATGGAGATGAATCTTGGGGCTTAATGAAAAAATTGCGAACGCAATAGAAGCACCGTTAGCAGGTAAAGGATACGGCCTCGTCAGAGTGCTGGTCAGTGGAGGACATAGAACCGTTGTTGCCGTTGATATTGAGCGTCTAGATGATGCTCCTGTAACCATAGATGATTGCGTTGAAGCCAATCGTTTGGTTTCCGCGATTTTAGATGTTGAAGATTTTATCAAAAATGCATATACTCTTGAAGTTAGCTCGCCGGGCGAAAATCGACCTCTCACGAAAATTGGTGATTTTGAACGTTTTTGCGGTAAAGACGTAAAAATTGAGCTTTGCAATCCGATTAACGGAAAGCGGAAAGTTTTCGGGAAGTTGGTGAGAGTTGAGCAAATCTCAGATGACAGTGTTGTCTATTTGAGAGAAGAGTGCGATACTGAGGCAGTTGAACTCGGAATATCGTATAAAAATATAAAAAAGGCGAGTGTTAAAAGAGTTTTTTAAACAAAGGGTGTTTTAGATATGTCAACAGCTTTATGGACAGATTCTCGTTTCTACGGGCCAGAGTTATTACAAATTGCAGACGCGGTTGCCCGCGAAAAAGGATTAGAGAAAGAACAAATTTTGGAAGCAATGGAAGTAGCCATTCAGAAAGCTGCCAGATCTAAGTACGGATACGAAAGCGATATTCGAGTGAACATCGACAGAAAAACCGGCGAAGTAACTATTACGAAGTGTATTACGGTAAAAGAAGTCGTAGAAAATGAGTTCACAGAAATTTCACTCGAAGATGCCAAAAAATTAGAACCTAGTGCCGAAATAGGATATGTTTTTTCAACGAAGCTTCCTCCGGTACATTTCGGTAGAGTAGCTGCGCAAGTTGGTCGGCAAATTGTAACGCAAAAAATCAGAGAAGCCGAAAGAGAGAAGCAATATGAAGAATTTAAAGGACGTGTTGGAGAAATAGTAAGTGGTATCGTAAAACGCGCCGAGTACAATTCTGTAACGTTAGATATCGGTCATACTGAAGCCATCATAAGGAGAGAGCATCTTATTCCGAAAGAGAACTTCAGAGTTGGCGACAGAGTCCGTGCGTATATCGCAGATGTTTCACGCGAAATAAAGGGACCTCAGATATTTTTATCACGCACGCATCCGCAATTTTTGGCAAAGCTGTTTATGCAAGAAGTTCCGGAAATATATGACGGTGTGATAGAAATAAAATCCGTTGCAAGAGATCCAGGTAGTCGCGCCAAAATAGCGGTTTATACGGCTGACGGAAATATCGATCCGATAGGCGCTTGTGTTGGTGTCAGAGGAAGTCGAGTTCAGGCTATTATTCAAGAATTACAGGGTGAAAAAATCGACATTGTGCTCTGGTCTGATGATCCTGCAACATTTGCTGTTAATGCGCTAGCACCAGCAGAAGTTTCCAAGGTTATCGTAGATGAAGAGAAAAAAGAATTCGAAGTTATGGCTCCTGATAATCAGTTGAGCTTAGCAATCGGACGTAGAGGACAAAATGTTCGCTTGGCGTCACAGCTTACAGGTTGGAATGTCACCGTCGTTTCAGAAACAGAGGCTCTTGAAAAGCAAAATCAAGAGTACCACGCTCAATCGAAACTGTTTATGGATGCATTGGATTGCGACGAAGTTATAGCCCATTTACTCGTTGCGGAAGGTTTCTCGAATGTGGCAGAACTTGCTGCATCACAGAAAGAGGAAGTATCGACCATTGAAGGCTTCGATGAGGATTTGGCGGAAGAGTTGATTTCTCGTGCGAAGAATTTCTTAGTAAAGAAACAGAAAGAAGACGAAGCAAAACTGAAAGAAGCGAAAATCGATAAGAAAATTGTTGATCTTAACGTATTTTCTACGGAATCTTTGTTGAAACTTGCCGAACACAATATCAAGAAGCTCGATGATTTGGCGGATTTAAGTGCAGATGAGTTGATGGAAATTCTTCCTGATTTGGATGAGCAGTCAGCAAATGACATCATAATGAAATCAAGAGAGCACTGGTTTAAATAGTGGGCAAGTCAGGAGAAATTAATATGGCAGAAGGAAAAAAAATTACGCTAAGCTTATCTCGCCCAACAGATGTAAAGAAGCCTTTGGGACTTGCTGATAACAAAGTGCGTCAGAGTTTTTCTCACGGCAAATCCAAAGTTGTTGCTGTTGAAGTAAAAAAGAAAAGAACACCATTAAAGCCTTCAGCAGTTTCTCCTGTTTCCGAGTTAAGCAAGGTTGGCAATCTTACAGATGAAGAAGTTGAGACTAGAATCAAAGCGTTAAAAGTTGCGATAAAAGAAAATAAAGAGCAAGAAGAACTTCGCAAACAAGAAGAAGAAAATCGTAAAGCTGCAGAGGAAATTGCAAGAAAAGCCAAAGAAGAAGAAAAAAAACGCGCCGCTGAACTTGAAGAAACCCAAAAGGCAGCTCAGGAAATTGAAAAAGTTACTTCTCACGAAGAACAAATTGAAGAAGAAGTCAGAGAAGTCAATAGAAAGAAAACTTTTACCAATATTAAGTTAAACGAGGAAGATCATCATCATAAGTTCGCCCAACATAAAAGTTTCAGACAGTTCAGAGATATTGATGATGAAGAGTTCACCGTTAAAAGCAATTCGAAAAAAGCCCCCGCAGTAAAAAGAGATATCAAGGAATTAAAGGGACGTTACAACGGTGGTAACAGTCGTATTTCGATATATAATGCACTCGATGATGACACGGAAAAAGTTCGTTCGTTGTCGTCGATAAAGAGAGCACGTCAAAAGAATAAGTTTGTAGCAAAAGACCACGAAGATGTGAAGGTTATTAAAGAGGTAATCCTTCCTGAAACAATCAGCGTTCAAGAATTATCCAGCAGAATGGCTGTACGCGCGGGTGATGTCATAAAGACCTTGATGAAAATGGGAGTAATGGCAACCGTCAACCAGATTATCGATGCAGACACTGCAGAATTGGTTGTTATGGAGCTCGGGCATAAAGTAAAAAGAGTTAGTGATAGCGATATCGAAATCGGATTAAAAAAAGAAGATTCCGCAACTGACTTAGTGTCTCGCCCACCTGTCGTTACGATTATGGGGCACGTTGACCATGGTAAGACATCTTTGCTTGATGCGTTACGTAAGACAGATGTAGCATTAAAAGAAGCAGGCGGAATCACACAAGGAATCGGCGCGTATCAAGTCATGATGAAAGATGGTCGAAAAATTACTTTCATTGATACGCCGGGACACGCAGCATTTACTGAAATGCGTTCCAGAGGTGCCAACATAACTGACGTTGTTGTATTGGTCGTTGCCGCTGATGACGGCGTAAAAGACCAAACGATTGAAGCAATACATCACGCAAAAGCTGCTGGTGTTCCTATCGTCGTTGCAATCAATAAAATTGATAAGCACGGTGTAAATCCCGACAATGTAAGAAAAGAATTACTGAATCACGAAGTTATCGTTGAATCTTTCGGTGGTGACGTAATCGATGTAGAAATTTCAGCGAAAGCAGGTATTAATCTCGAAAAATTAGAAGAGGCGATTTTGCTGCAGGCAGAAGTTTTGGATCTGAAAGCCAATCCGAACAGAAGTGCCGAAGGTGTTGTAATCGAATCCAAAGTTGAAAAAGGTCTTGGGCCTGTCGCCACCGTTTTGATTAACAAAGGCACGTTAAAAATCGGCGATATTTTCGTTTCGGGAAATGTCTTTGGTCGTGTCAGATCTATTCGCGATGACCGCAGAGTAAAATTGCAAGAATTGACTCCGGGAATGCCTGGCGAAATTACCGGATTTAACGGAACTACCGTCCCTGGTGATGACTTTATCGTTGTTGAAGACGAAGCAAAAGCAAGAGAAGTTGCGAATTATCGAGACAGGAAAAAGAGAGAACAGTCGTGGGTCGTGTCGAGCCATACGACGTTTGAACAAATGTTCTCGAAATATGAAGCAAACGAAAAATTGGATATTCTATCCGTCATTGTAAAAGCTGATGTGCAAGGCTCTTCTGAGGCTATTTGCTCCAGCTTGCAGAAATTAGCCACCGATGAAGTCGCGGTTAAGATTTTGCATTCCGGAATTGGTGAGATTACTGAAAGTGATGTCGCGTTAGCGCGAGCGTCAAATGCATTAATTCTCGGATTCAATGTTCGTGCAAATATGCAGGCGCGCGATCAAATTTTGCGTGATAAAATTCAAGTCAGGTATTATTCGATTATTTATGACTTAATTGATGATATCAAAGCGTTACTATCCGGTATGTTAACACCAGATATTAAAGAGAAAGTTCTCGGTTCTGCTGAAGTACGCCAGACTTTTGATATATCCAAATTTGGAAGAATTGCAGGATGTATGGTGCTTGACGGTATCATAAAGCGCGGAGCCAAAGCCCGCTTAATTAGAGATGGTAAGGTCATTCATACGGTAGACATTAAATCTGTCCGCAAACAAAAGGATGACGTCAAAGAAGTCAAAGCCGGATTTGAGTGCGGTATCTCTCTTGAGAATTATAACGATATTCACATAAACGATATTATCGAGTGTTTTGAACTAGAGGAAGTTGCTCGTCAGCTGTAAGAATATGCCTGAAAAAAACAGACAAGGTAAAGTCGCATCGGAAATAAAAAAGATATTATCGGAATACCTTTTGCGTAATTCGATAATTGATGAAAAAGGTATAAATTCTGCACTGATATCCATTACGGATGTTACTATCAGTCCGTGTCTGCAACATGTGAAAGTGTACGCCGTGTCTTTATCAAAGGATTTTACGGATGAAGATTGCGTCGAATATCTACAGAGACATGCGTCGCAGTTACGTTATCATCTCGGGTCGCATATCCGTCTAAAATTCACACCTGAGCTGAATTTCTTCGTAGATAATTCTTTTGCTTATGCCGATAAAATAGAATCTCTGTTTCAGAAAATTCACGAGGAAGAGAAGCGAGCATAAATGCCTCTAATATTTATCGCATCTGACCACGCAGGTTTCGAACTGAAGCAGTATCTGATTGAAACATTGAATGAAGATATTCGAGATTTGGGAACTTACAGCGCAGAATCGTGCGATTATCCTATGTATGCCAACAAATTAACGGAAGAAGTTCTACATAATTCGAATAGCGTCGGAATCTTAATCTGCGGAAGTGGTATTGGAATGTCTATCGTGGCCAATCGTAAAAAAGGTATACGCGCAGCTTTGTGCTTTAACAAAGAAACAGCAGAATTAGCTAGAAAACATAATGACGCAAACGTTTTAGTCCTTGGGGCTCGTTTTATATCAAAAGAACACGCGACAGAATGCATACAAATCTTTTTACACACGCAATTCGAAGGCGGAAGACACCTAAGAAGAATTCAGCAGATTGATGCTTAACCTATTACATAATACAAATAGAAATTCATCATAGGAATTTGATATTCCCCTTTCTCTCCGTTTTCCATTTTTCCCCATTCATGATATACATGTCATTATGTAGACGAGGAATGAATGCTGTTCGAGTATACTTACAAAATTGAGAATCGCGCAAAGATTATCGACGAGCAGAGGGTTCTCATGTTAGCACACCGAATGTTACCGGAGTACGTGTTTGATACGTCGCAACTTGAAAATAATCCACTAACATTTCCAGAGGTAAAAACGTTGCTGGATGGCGTCACCATTGGCGGGCACAAGATCAGCGATGTCGAGCAAGTTCTGAACATAAAAAACGCTTGGATGATTCTGCTGAACTTAATTAAGAACGACGAGTTTACTCTGTCAGTGGGAATATTCAATCAAATAAATGAAGCTATCGCAAAAAATGAAGCGCTGTATGCTGGAAAATTTCGAAACGGCTCGGTGCAAATAGCTGGTACTCAGAGTTATCAAGCACCGAAACATACTGAACTTGAAAGCATTTTCACAAATGAAATTCACGCTATCATCGATGATTTTTCACCTGTCGAACAGGCTATTCGGCTGTTTCTCTGGGGAAGCCTCAATCAATTCTATTGGGACGGAAACAAACGCACATCACGCATTATCGCAAATGGGATTCTAATCAGTGCGGGTATTGGTATTTTCAATATAAAATCTTCAGATATTCTGGAATTTAACACGCTAATGACGTCTTTCTATGATACACGTGATGCAAATAACATTACACGGTTTTTAGCTGAAAAATGTATCACCTACCTACAAGATTAATCGTAGTGTTACATTCTTAATTTTCTGATGCGAATTTTGATAATCTTGCGTGTAATCATGAGCATGAGAACCGTCCCCACTGTCATGAACACGCATGCCATTATCGTCGTGATACTTCCACTGAATTTTGCGCTAACTGTGATACAAATCGACATAATAATATTACGGAAAACAACAACAGTTGACGCTCCAACGCTAGCCGCATGAGATGATGATTGTAGCGCTTTTAAAACCGATACAGGTACTAGGAAAGCACTCCCCATGCATTGTAAACACATCAAACTAAGCAATCGTCCAGCCGTCCATGGATTAGAGTCAAATATCATCCATGTCACGCAAACACCAAAAATCGTAAAGATAGATGTCCCTATCCTTCTTGAAGTTTTCGTACCGATATTTCTCACGACAAATCTGTAAGCGAAAGTAGAAGCCACATAAAACAGTAATGGTACAGCAGAAAATAACGCGATGTCTGCAGAACTATTACCGAAAATTTTCGAACATATAAACGGACAACTCGTCGCGAAAATCATATACCCACCGGCGAAAAAGCCCGGTATCAATGCGTAAACTATAAACAACGAATTTTTCAATACAGATTTATAATCGAAAAACAATTTTGATACGGAGAACTTTTTGCATCTGCCTCTACATACCCGTTCAGGGTAACACCAGAAGAAAAGTATTCCGGAAATTTGAATCAGCATTAATACGAGAAAAGACAACCGCCAACTGCCAATTTCTGCAAGAAGAGCCCCAATAAACGGAGAAACTATCCACGCTAACGGCTGATACAATTCCAAAACTCCAACAGCGCTTCCTTTTTCTTTATCGTTAAATGTCTCGTTAATTACGCTTAATGAAACCACATACACCACACTTGCGCCTGTTGCTTGAATAAATCTCATGCAAATAAATACAGGCAATGAACCGGCAATCATACATCCGAAATGTCCAATGACAGACAAAGCCAAACTTGGAATTACAATTTTTTTGTTTCCATAAGTATCAATCAAAGGGCCACAAAACAAACGTCCGAAAAACTCTCCGATTAAATGTGCAACTATCGTCATTTGAATGAGAGCATTAGTTGTATCCAAATCGATAGCCATTTGTTTTAGGCTTGGAATATAGATGCTGATTGCAGCAGACGTAACAACATTCAGAATTAGCAGAATAGCAGCAATTCTACGATGAGAAATCGCTTCATCTTCTCCCAAAATAAAATCTCTAAATGTCCTTTTCAGCTTTTCCATATTCTAATTAATCTAAATTTTCATATTCGCTGCAGCAAAAGCGTTTTCAACTATCTTTACTACTTTTGCAAAAGATTCTTTCGCCGTTTCCTTCGATGTATCGACCAAAACATAACTTTCATCGAATTTCATCGGAGCGATATTTCTTGAGCTGTCTTGCTCATCTCTTTTTTTCAAATTCTCATAAACTTCATCAAATGTGGCTTGCTTATTTGTTTGTTTAATAGCAACAAACCGCCTTTCCGCCCTAACCTTAACATCAGCGGTAATAAACAACTTACATACAGCATCAGGAACGACAACAGTACCGATATCTCGACCGTCGAGAATTGCCCCCTTGTACTTTTTGCCGGGATTCTTCGCAAATTCTCTCTGCAAACGAACCATACTTTCTCTTATCTCTGGCTGCTTAGAAATAGTAGACGTTTTCAAACTGACTTCATCGGTACGCAAATTTGCATCCGGTATTTTACGAACTGCCGCCATAAAATCCGCAATCGACAACCACGATAGCTTGTCCGCGGAAAGATTTAGATACGCAACTGCACGATACATCATGCCGGTATCTAAATAAACAAAACCAAAATGGCTCGCTAATTTACGAGCCATTGTTCCTTTTCCGCTTCCCGCGGGACCGTCTATCGCGACAACAGGTGTCATTTCACCTTATCCAATCCGATTTCGATATCCTTTCCATCGACTCTGATACCCGTCACCAGCAATAATGGTGCTGACAAGAAAATCGATGAGAAAGTTCCAAACGTTAATCCGAACAAAATCGGGAAACAGAAATCGAAGATTACCTTTCCGCCAAAGAAGCACAATGCCAGCAACGACAAAACGGTCGTAACGGAAGTAAGTACTGATCTCGATAATGTTTCGTTAGTCGACTTGTTCAGCAATTCCGCCACAGTCATATTCCTGTATGCCCTCATATTTTCTCTGATTCTGTCGTAAATAACGACCGTATCGTGAATGGAATAACAGGCCGTCATCAACAGTGCGACAATTGAGTTGACGTTAAACTCGAAATAATGCACGACCGAATACAATCCCATCAGAACTATACAATCGTGCGCAAGTGCTATAATACCGCAAATTGCGAATTGCCACTCGAATCTTATCCATACATAAAGCAAAATCGCGCACAACGATATTAAAACGGCAAGCGTCGCGTCATGCACAAGTTCACTTCCGATTTTCGGACCAATCTTCTCAATTTTCCTGTACTCGACGCTGTCACCGAGAACGCCTTTGACTTTCTCCAAAGCCACGTTCTGTTCTGCTTGTGATTCCCCCGAGCTCGGTATTCTGATAAGAACATCCCTGTTAGAGCCGAATTCTTGCAGATAAACATCTCCGATATTTAACGCAGTAAGCTTTTCTCTCAGCTCACCTAAATTAGCTTCCTGTTGCGTTCTAACTTCCATTACGAAGCCACCACGGAAATCAATACCGAAGTTCAATCCGTGGAAGAAAAACGCCAAAATACTAACCAAAACCGCAATCATTGAAAAAGTGTACGTATACCACCTCTTAGCAACGAAATTTATTTTAGTATCATGCGGTATCAACTTATAAAATTGCATCATCTTAAAGCCTTTCTTACATAGGAATAGAAATACGATACTTCAGTCTCATTAACGTAGAGACGATATATCTCGTCAAAGTCGTAGACGTAAAGAACGATATTACGGTTCCGAGAATAGTCGTAATAGCGAAACCTTTAACAGGTCCTGTTCCAAACTGATACAAACACAACATACCGATAATCGTGTTCAAGTTTGTATCAACAATTGAGGTCATAGCCAAATTATAGCCTTCCTCAACCGCCTTTACCCACTTTTCTCCACGGCGCAAATGTTCCTTAATTCTTTCGTTAATAAGAACGTTAGCGTCAACTGCCATACCGACTGTTAATGCGATACCAGCAATACCCGGCAACGTAAGTGTTGCTTGCAAACAAGAAAGACCGGCTATCAACAATATCAAGTTGACGACAACGGCTATGTTAGCAATCATACCGAATGACATATACCACATAAACATGAACACCAACACGAACACACCTGACAACAAGGTCGCCAAAACCCCCGAACGAATTGAGTCTGCGCCCAAGTCTGGACCTACGGTTTTTTCCTCAATCACGTTCAATGGCGCAGGTAACGCCCCAGCTCTCAGCAATAACGCCAAATCTTGTGCTCTTTCTGCTGTAAATTGACCGGTAATTCTTCCCGAACCTCCAGTAATAGGCTCGTTAATATTCGGAGCGCTAATGACTTCGTTATCGAGAACAATCGCAAAACGCCTTCCGACGTTCTCTTTAGTTGCATCTCCGAATTTCTTTGCTCCTTGTTTATTAAATTTGAAGCTAACCTCCGGGCGATTGTATTCGTCATAACTCAAACGAGCATCAACCAATGTTTCTCCCCCAACCAGTACTTGCTTCTTAACTGCGATATATTTTCCGCTTTCCGCAGACTCTAAATATATGCTTCCGACAGGAGCTACGGCTTTTTTCTTATCGAGAATCTCAGGAGCTTCTTCATCAACCAATCTGAAAGTCATTTTCGCAGTACGTCCTAACAACGTCTTCACGTGAGATGGATCTTGTAATCCAGGAATTTGTAACAGAATACGATCATCACCTTGTCTTTGAACATTGGCTTCTCTTGTACCTGTTTCATCGACTCTCTTTCTCACGATTTCAACAGAACGATCTACAGCGTCATATTTTTTCTTCTGCAAAGCAGCATCTGTTGGCGTCATCGTGACGTGAGCGCCGACAATATCAACTTTAAAATCGGAATCTATCGAACTGAGAACGGCCTTCGCTCTTCCTGCTTTTGACGAATCCTTCAAATCAAACTCAACCGCAGTAGAACCTTTCGGCATAGCCTTTGGAAAGTTTGCCGCATACGGAATTGATTCTTTACGTAATGTTACCCTTGCGCTATCGAGTGTCTGATTCAGATAATCATTTACAACGCTATCCAAATCAACTTCAAGCAACAAGTGCGCACCACCTTGTAAATCCAATCCGAGAGATACTTTCTGATTAGGCATCCAATCAGGCAGTTTATTTAAAACGCTCTGCGGTAAAATATTAGGCAGAGAAAACAAGACACCAAACGCGCATACACACGCTATCAGTATCTCCTTCCATTTAGGAAAATTCATTTACAGTCTCCTTACTTATTCTTTTTCTTCACAGCAGACATTTTAGTTTTTGCTGCAGCTGCTACAGGTTTCTTTTCTTTTTTTGTTTTATCGACTTTAGTTTCTTGTAATGGTTCCTCGGACTTTACTTCGTCAATGCTCGCCGACTTAGCAAGCACTTCACTTATCGCATTTTTCAAAACACGAATACGAACGCCCTCTGAAACTTCCAATGAAACTTCCGTCTCACTCACTATCTTGTGAACAACTCCGATAATTCCGCTGGCTGTTACAACTTTATCGCCTCTTTTTACAGAGTTAATCAATTCACGTCTTTTTGCTTCACGCTTTTGCTGCGGACGCATAATCAAAAAATAAAAAACCAAAATCATCAACGCTATCGGCGCTAACGATCCCATCAATGATCCTGCCTGAGTGGTAGGACATTGTGTTTGTTGAGTTGTTGTACTCGTCGTATTTGTCATAATTTTCTCCAATCTAAAACCAAAACTAAATTATTCCTACATATTCGTGATATATTTTTCCGGATTTTCAGGATTTTTATCCTTCAAAACCTCAAAATGAAGTTGCGGTGTTTCCACATCTCCAGTTTTTCCAACTGTTCCTATAACTTCACCAGTTCGAACTAATGCACCATTCTTTTTATTGATTTTATCAAGATGTGCATACGATGTTATCAAATCATTATCATGCTGCACTATAATGACATTCCCGTACTCCTCCTCTAACTTATTTCCAGCATAAATAACTTTTCCATTTGCCGCCGCTTTAACTTCACTTCCAAGAGCCGCTTTAATGTTGATGCCATCGTTCTTCACACCGTCTTGCATACTTCCGAATTTCGAAATGACCTTTCCATCAACCGGTTTTATAAACTTCGACAATTTATTGTTAGTATTAGCAGAAACTAATGCACCATCAGGTTTCTCAGCCGCAGCTGCAGTTGCACCTGTAGCAGTCTTCGTCACCTTTGGAACAGACAGTTCTGCCGCTTGCTCATTAAAACTTGTACCAACACTAGCTGTCCCCTTTGCCGCGCTACCGACCGTGCTTGCCGCACCACTAGCGACACTGCCAGTAACACCACCTGTCGTTGCCATTACTTCAGCAAATTCGCTATCCAATTTACTGCTATCTTCTTTTTTTGCCTCAGGTTCACCGTAACTTAACGTCCCGCTTTCGCCTGTAGGCATATCCGCCGTCGGCAATTTAAGCACCTGCCCATTTCTAATATTGTAAGGCGCCTTTATTCCGTTCACTTTAGCCAAATTCATTGGATCTATATTGTATTGATATGCAATATCAAACAGCGTTTCATTATTCTTCACAACATGAGTAGTCATCAACGTCGAGCCACTCACAGCTGCATCCACGCTTGTATACCCCGAATCATCGTCTATCTTAATCTCGACCGGAGAAAGCGAAGAACGCTCACATCCGACTAACAACAATCCAGTTCCAATTAAAGCAAATTTCAAATAAAACTTACACATTTGATGAAAATAGCTCCTCTAACTGATTAACACATTCCGAAAACTCGTGTCTGCTTTGCAACGGAGTAATCGTTATCATTTTCTTCTTCTCCAACAAAACGACATCGGAGTTTGCATCATTTTTCTTATCTGAATACGTTGCTCGCAACCAGTAATATGGACGTTCAACAGGATCTTCTTTCTTGAAAACTTTCCAATCGACATCGAGTTCTCCCTGCGAAGCAACTTTAACGCCCCCAACTTCTCCGACCTGTGCATCAGGAAAATTGACGTTCATACACACTTGATTGGGCCAATCGAAGGAAAGCAATTTCTTTATAATTCCAGGAAGATAGTGTTCTACCAAAGGAAATTTCGTCAGGCACTGCCCATCTTTAAAATGCTGACTAACAGCTATCGACTTTATGTTTCTGGACGCTGCAGCAAACGTTGCCCCAACTGTCCCTGACAACCCGATAAAATCTGCGACATTGGCACCATGATTGATTCCAGACAGTATTAAATCCGGCTTTTTATCCTTCAGAATTTCACCCAACGCAACGAAGACACAATCTGCTGGCGTTCCTGACACTGAAAACTTTCTCGGAGAAAGTTCCTTGATTCTTAATATCGAATCAAACGTAACAGAAAACCCCTTTCCGCTTTGTTCCACTTCAGGAGCGACAACCCAAACATCAGGTGTAATGGAATTTGCGATGCGCTCTAAAGCCTTAATACCGAGAGAATTTATACTATCGTCATTACAAATTAAAATCCGAAGACCAGATAAAGATGATTTACTAACCATTCTTTTTTAACTCCTTCACTCCGCCCATGTAAGGAATCAACGCTTCAGGAATTATCACACTACCATCTTCTTGCTGATAATTTTCCAAAATTGCGACAATCGTACGTCCTATGGCCAATCCTGAACCATTCAAGGTCGCGACATAATCTTTTGTTGTTCCGTCTTTATAACGAGCCCCCATTCTGCGTGCTTGGAATTGGCCGCACAACGAACAACTGGAAATTTCTCTATAGGTGTTTTCACTTGGAATCCAAACTTCCAAATCGTAAGTCTTTCTGGCAGAAAATCCCATGTCCCCTGTCGACAGCGCCATAACTCTATACGCTAATCCTAGCTTTTTTAGAATTGTCTCCGCGACGTTTGTCATTCTCTCGAGTTCTTTTTCGCCATCTTCAGGACGGACAATACTGACCAACTCAACCTTGCTGAATTGATGATTTCTTATCATACCTCTCGTATCTTTTCCTGCAGAGCCAGCCTCAGACCTAAAACACGCGGAATATGCCGTCACTCTGATAGGCAGTTTCTCCGCCGGAATAATTGTTTCTCTGACCAAGTTCGTCAGTGGCACTTCTGCTGTAGGAATAAGCCAACGTCCTTCAGTGGTTACAAATGAATCTTCCGCAAATTTCGGCAACTGGCCTGTCCCAAACATACATTCCGGCTTTACCAAAAACGGCACCCCTATTTCTTCATAACCAAATTCTTTCGTGTGATTATCCAACATGAAATCTTTGAGAGCACGCTCCATTCTTGCAACTAAACCGCGCAAGACAGTAAAACGACTGCCTGACAGTTTCGCTGCATTCTGAAAATCTACCATCCCGAGAGCTTCACCCAATTCATAATGAGCTTTTGGCTTGAAATTGAATTTTGGAGGCGTACCGACAACCCGAACGCACTTGTTCTCCGTCTCATCTTTTCCGACGGGAACATCATCCAGAGGAATATTCGGAATTGTTGCCAACACATCGTTCAACTGTTCTGTCAACTTCGCTTCTTCCGCTTCAAGTAGTTGAACCGATTGTTTTATATTCATTGCCTCTTCTTCAAGCGCGCTGACATCATCGTGATTTTGCTTCCCTCTTCCGATCAAAGAAGCCAACTCATTACGACGCGATTGCATTTGTTGCAATTTAGCCATCGCTTCTCTTTTTTGGGAATCTATCTCGATAACCATCGCTGACATAGGCTGGAAGTTTCTGTTTTTTAACCCTTTATCAAAAGCTTCCGCATTTGCTCTGATCCACTTTATATCATGCATAACACACCTGAAAAACAATAATCAACAGGGTATTATATCACACAAAATGCAAAAATATAACAAATATATTCCACACTCTAGCATTTCAGGAAAACTGTAACGTTCTTTTATAAGTTAACGGATTTTTAACAAAAATATTTTAACATATGGATAATTTTAGGGGGAACTTATGAAGAAAATCGTATTAGGTTCATTATGCTTATTGCTGGCTGCATGTTCAACCGAAAAACCTTGTTACCGCGAAAATTGCTTTGTCACTGAACATAAAGTTACGGAGGATATGCAAAAAATTCGGTCGATTGCGATGGATTATTATAAAAGGCATAATGCTAAGGATTTAGAATATAAACTGAAATTTATTAATGTTACTTGCAGGCTTTTCGGAAAAAACAATAAACGACTCAATAAGGAAATCGACAAATTACAAAAAGTCTATTACAGTCAAGAAAGGAACACCGAAAACCGTAATCTGTACAACGATTTAAAGAAATCCCTTAAAGGTTTAAAACTTGATTATGATCAAGTATTACAGCTTGCAAAAATATTAGAAAAAGATATAGCTGAAATTTCAAAATCAAATCAAAAAAAGTTCGCTCCATACAAGTCACGAGCACTAGAAATTGTAAATGCTATAGATGCTCAAAGAGAAAAGCAAAATGAATGGAGTTATGGTCACTATGAAGATGAATTACACTTGGGAACCAAATTCTCCATATATTTTGCTATGCAGCTGATTCTAACCGACAATTACAATAGATTCGACTCGTACAATATGCTAATCGATCGATTAGAAGGTCTCATTTCTGAAGGAATTCTCGTTGATTCATTCTTAACGAAGCATCCATCACCTATTTTACCAAAATATGAAAGTTTACTAGAGTTGGACTACTACACGCACACTCTCACTCCCCCAAAAACTAAAAACGGAGAACTTATATTCGAAGCAGCTAAAAGAGCGACTTCAGATAAAAGCATTAGCAAACAAGAATTAGCTGATTTAACGACGATGATAAGCAACCATATGCGCGGTATAGCCTCAAATATTACAGATATTCAGCATGACGTAACTGATAGAATAGACTATAATTCTTTCATCAACTCTTACAACGAAAAAACGTTGAGTAATTTTCGTGATAGCAGTAGATACCCTATTACGGATTTGGTTGATAAATATCCAAAATTTGAAGATTTCGATCGCGAAATCAATAAGCTGGCAACTCGTATTGCTTATCAAACATATTACAAAGTAAATATTGCTAGATTTCTCTATAAAGAATGCAGGAGCATATATTACAAGCAAACGAAAGAACTGTTTACAGACGCTGTAAAAGTCGCCGACAAATTATATGCGATGATTAGAGACGACGTTATTTCTGACGATACTCCCACAAAACGTGCATATGAGTACACAGAAAACATGAAAAATATTTCAAATATAAAAGAAATCGCTAAAATCGGAGTGGATAGAATTTTGCCCTCGGCAGATTGCTATATTGATTCTCAAGAGGAAATAAAATCTTCTTTGTACAAAAGTTTCATGCAAATACGAGAGGCTTATTTAAAAAATACCGGCGAATAATTTTAAATCGGCCGAATAAATTCATGTCGTTTACGATTGTTTAACTCTTACTGTGTTTTCATTGAACCATAGAGGTTGATGAAATGAGAAAGTTTGTAGTATTTGTTGTTTTTCTACTTTCACTAGCGCCGATAAGAGGGTATGCCGATGCCGCAGGTGGTGTGATAGCTATGACTGCCGTTAATGAAGCCAACAAGCTTAAGAACAACTCCATGTTCGGTGATTTTTTTGCGCAAAAAGGCGGTGTAAATATTGAACAAATTATGCTCGTTACAAACGAAAAAATGAATCAGCAAGGCGCAGTAAAGGTCCACCTCGTTATAGTATACGAACGAGAACTGGTCGGTGAACTAGCAAAAATGTCAGCAACTCAATATTTTCAAAATGTAGACCAATT
>JAILGW010000003.1 GCA_024696365.1 Alphaproteobacteria bacterium
GGACTTTCTTTCGTAAATTGCTTTAGCTTGTTCAACTCAACAAACTGAATTTCCAGCAAGTCTGTGATAATTTCGTGGCTTTCGTCATCTGTCAGATGACATTTGCGCCAATATCGTGCATCTTTATGAAACAGTTTAAAATTCAATATATTAATCGAAATCGTGCGACGCAACTTGCCGTAACTGTCGCTGACCTGCAATTCTCCTGCAAACAGTCTCGACCAGTAAAACAAAGTACGTCCGACCATGTGCTCATCGGCTCCGACCTGCATCTCAATGTCTATCAGTTCGCCGCTGTTAGTCTCGGCTTGAATATCGAGACGCGAACCTTTTTGCGAAACATGGTCCGCAGTAAGTTCGCTGTTCAGAATTTTTACCTTCGTGATAGGCGACTTTACCTCGATTGCAGAGTTTAAAAAATGAAGCAACACGCGTTCATGCTTCGGATCCGCAAAAATCATCTTGAATACAACATCATTCTGAGGCGTTACCTGATCTAAATCTATTGACATGTCTGCTCCATAATCAACTCGTTCAAGTATATCACAATAATTTAAACTGACAAAAATTATCGCCCCATTTTAATAGAGAAACCCAACGCATTGATTTTTCAAGATCTTTATCTCTTAAATACTCCGTGAACTGCCATTTTGGAAACACATGACAGAACATTAACGCTAACATCAGCGATTGCTGAGCCATGCCATCTGCACCACCAGGTTGATGCCACTCTTTTTCTTCTTCAATGCCGACATTTAACCCGTCTGAAGGAGCCCATCGTTCATCTTGAGGCGATGTCATCGCTTCCAAAACTTCATCCTCAGGAGTTTTCAACGGTGTTTTTTGAGTATGTTCTGCAAAATATGATATTCTCACTAATCGCCGTTTTGCATATGTGTTATCAAACAGTAGCGCCAATACAATGAGCAGATATAAAGAATGCTTCATCATTCCCTCGTAGTTTATGGTTGTCAGCACATTATGCTACGCAAAAGAGGTTAATATTTCGTAAATTTCCGCAGTATGATTAGCTAGTTTTGCAAAACTGGACAGACGGGGCACTATTTTCTCGTCGAGTATATCAGTAAGTATACCAACTACTATTTTGTTCTGTTTCTTGCTTTTTTCTATTTTTTCGACTATTTTAAAGCGACATTTTAAAAAAGTCGGAGAAAGAGATGACGTATGTAAAAAGAATAATAGAAAAAGCTATTCTCAAAGCAAACGCAAATTTCCCTGTGGTTATGCTCACAGGTCCGCGACAGGTTGGGAAAACAACGGTCTTTCAAAATTGTGATAAAAACAGAAAATACGTCTCTCTTGATAAGCTGGCTAACAGAAGAATGGCTATTGAAGACCCCGACCTATTCCTGCAAAAATATTCTCCGCCTGTTCTAATCGATGAAGTGCAGTATGCGCCTAATCTTTTTTCCGTTATTAAAGCTGACGTTGATACACGAAAAGAAAACGGCATGTATTGGCTTACTGGCTCTCAGCAATTCCACCTTATGAAGCATGTATCCGAAACCCTCGCCGGACGTATCGCGATACTGAACATGCAAGGATTTTCTCAACAGGAACGCTATGACGTTGGTCAGTTAAATAACGTGTTTCTCGATACAAAGCAAGCTTTGGCACAAAATCCGACGCAGATTTCTCTTATGGATCTTTACAAAGCTATCTGGAAAGGCTCATGTCCGAAAATGGTGTGTTCTGATGATGATTACTGGGAACTATACTACAGCTCATATCTTCAGTCGTACATAGAAAGAGATATCAGAGATCTTGGAGCCATTTCCGACGAATTAGTATTTTTGAAATTTATGCGCGCAATCGCCGCTAGAACAGGACAACTGCTAAACTGTTCAGATATTGCGAAAGATGTTGGTATTTCCGCACCTACAGTTACCGCGTGGATATCAATTTTACGAACATCAGGTATTATTTATCTACTTGAGCCGTATTACTCTAACCTTTCAAAACGCATGACGAAAATGCCGAAAATTTATTTTCTAGATACAGGCTTAGCGTGCTATCTCACCAATTGGCAGAACCATAACGCATTGGAAAGTGGCGCGATGAACGGAGCGATTTTCGAGACTTATGTCGTTTCTGAAATTTTGAAATCGTTTTGGTTTAGCGGAAAAAGAGCCCCCATATTTTTCTATCGTGATAAAGATAAAAGAGAAATCGATATAATCCTGGAAAACAACGGCAAATTGATTCCTGTTGAGATAAAGAAAAAAACCACGCCTGATAAATCAGACATAAAAAATTTCGATATCATTGATTATGAAACCGGATTTGTAGTATGTCTTGCGCCAAGCTACTCTTTTGTTACAGACAAGGTAAAAGCCATTCCTGTGGGGTATTTATAAGCAAACGCTGTAAATGCTATTCGTTTCTTCACTGTAAGAGAGGCGTTTTCTGTCTCTTTCGACTATTTTAAAGTGACATTTTAAAAAAGTCAGAGCTGTAGCGTTGCCAAAATCAATCCTCAGCCTTATTTGTTCTTCACGTAAGCTGTACTTCGACCACTTCCGATTTTTTTGAGATACCCCGTCTTGACCAAATTTATCAAAGTTCGTTCTACCGTAACTTTACTGATATTCGGGAAACATTCCATAATTTGTTTTTTTGAAATGCTTCCTACGGTTTTGTCGATAAGCTCTTTTATTCTGTCGCTCTTCTTAACCATTTTCAAATAGCTAACTCTATTTTCAAATTCTTTATAGGCTTTCAACAGAATTCCTAACATATATTTTTGAAATGATTCATAAGTATTCCTGTTGTCATGCCATCCGACAGAACTACTCTGTAACGATTCGTAATAGGTTTCTTTCGTCTTCTCAATCAACATTTCAATACTAATATATTTGCCGACGGTGTACCCCGCTTGATACAGCAGCAACAACGTCAACAGACGACTCAGGCGTCCGTTTCCATCGTTAAATGGATGAATGCATAAAAAATCCAAAACGAACATTGGAATAAGCAAGAGTTTCTCGATTTTATCATCATTAAAAACTCTTGAAAATTCTCGGCACAAATCACTCACAAACTCCGGAGTTTGAAACGCAGGAACAGGGACAAAACGAACCAATTGATTTCCAACAGAATCAGTTTCTGCGATAACATTATCTGCATTTTTAAAATTGCCACCTCCAGAAGCATAGGCATATAAATCTCGATGCAACCGGAGAATAATATTAGGTGTTAAACCGACATAATCATAGTTTTCATGTATAATTTTCAAAACTTCACGATAGCCTGCAATTTCTTGTTCTGAACGATTTTGTGGCGTTGACTTTTCCTCTGTCAATTCTTTCAATCGCTTATCTGAAGTAAAAATCCCTTCAATTCTATTTGAAGCCCCAACGCTTTGAATCTTGGCGACGTCAACTAAGGTCCGCAGTTCATCTTTATTCGCATTGATTAACAAATCTTGACGCCCCTTATATTCGTGAAGCTTTGTAAGCATCGATACAATCTCTGAATTCAGTTTTTCCTCGTATCTAAAAATATGCATTTCTCTATCATCTTTGTTGTTATCTCTATCATTTTATAAATTTTTGATAGTGATAGCAACGCTGATGATAGTGTTCTTCTTCTATTTTCGATTATTTCGACGGCATAACTTCAGAACCCGAAGAAATGTAACACATCTAAAACAAAGTCTCTCAGGCTATTCCCTCGGCAACAAAATAACCATATCGTCCGGATTTGCATATCCGAGAATGCTCATGGCTTGCTCCTGCAAAAGATCTAAGTCCAGATTGTTGTCCCGCAGCAAATTTATTTTGTTTTCCAAAAAGCTATTTTCCTCTTGAAGCCCTTTTAACTCTGTCTCAAGTTTTGTCACTTCATGAGTTAACTTTGCCCACGAAACAGCACCTCTTGCTCCGGTAAATATGTGAAAAACAAAATACGCAGCGACACAAAAAAGATCAAATGAGAACTTCTCTCAAAGCAACATCCCTTTCCAGCTTTATGATCCCGCTCGCAGAACGACGAAAAGACCGGAAGCCGCCAGCATGTCCTCTATTTCTGGGGATGAAATGAGTTCTTTCTCTTCTTCACTCCAGTTGTTGTACATCTTGGTTGCCCGCTCTATCTTTTTCTCATCCACTAATGACTGATATTCCCAATAATCTGCTACCGCTTTTAAGCACTCTATTGAAATTTCTTGTTGTGTTTTCGCATTTACGACAGCCAGTCTTCCTATTTCTACAGCCTTTATCAATGTCCTCACGGATTTTAAATTGTCCCTATCTATGCCAAATTCAACACCCCGTCCTCGCTCTATAACGTCCCGAGCAAAGAGCACCTCCGCCGTTGCCGCTACATTTTGTCCTGGATATTTTCCTTGATACTCCGGATGTATAGCTATTACAACCTCATCGCTAGTGCCCATCTGGAAAATAAAACCTATGGGTGTCTCTTTTCGAAATATTATTTTGCCACCATACTTTTCTGCATTCGCACGAGCGTTTTCAGTAGTTGAATCGCCCGTCTTTATTCGTTCAGAGTCTGCCGTATCAAAGTCTTTTAAACTCACATCTGGATTCATACATTGAACAGACATGAACTGAAAAAGACAAATTACAATCAAGTAGAGTTTATATATTTTTCTCATATTTATTTTTCACATTTGCCATCATCTTTTTATTTTAATCAAAAAAAGTTAATTGAAAGTTAAAATGTTACAGTTGGTTTCGAGCCTTAGCCCCTATTTTGGCTATTATCAGCTAGTTGAACCAGCCATCATCCCATCTGATGTTTAAACCACGTCATTTGTCGTTTGGCGTATTGTTTGGTGTGAATGAACATTTGCTCGACGCATTCGTCTTTAGAAAGCTTGCCGTTTAAAAAGTCGGAAATTTCGTAGTAGCCGATGGCCTTGCGCAGTCCGCCGTTGTAATTCGGGTAGCGAGAAACAAAGTCGCGAACTTCCTCCACCGCGCCGTTGTTCATCATCTTTTGTATTCGCGTGTAGCATCTTCTGTGTAATTCTTCTTTCGGCGGAAGGAGAAGTATTTGCTTGACGTCATATCCAGCGGAAGACGCGTTTTTCCACCATTCGGTCAGTGGTTTTCCCGTATACGCCGCGACCTCATAAGCGCGCAAAATACGCTGTGTGTTATTTTTATGAAGAGTTTGCGTAATTTCTTTATCCAAGTGAGACAGTTCCTCGAAAAACGCATCTCGTCCGATACATTGAAACTTTTCAAACACCGATTGACGGAATGACGGCGGAATATCAGGAATGTCGGCAATGCCGTTTTTTATCGCATTCAGATAGAAACCTGTTCCGCCACAAACAATCGCGACTTTACCTTTCGCCTGCAGTCGTATTATCTCTTTTCTTGCCTGCTCCAGCCAAAACGCAACAGACGGTTTCTCGTGCGGTTTCAAAATACCAAACAAACGATGCGGTATCTTGGCCATATCTTCAGCCGATGGGAATGCCGTGATAATTTTTAGCTCATCATACAATTGAATACTGTCAGCATTGATAATTGCCGAGCCTACACCATATAGCGTTTTCAATTTTTCGGCATATCTGACAGCAAACGCCGTTTTCCCCGACGCTGTCGCGCCTCCGATAAGAACGACGCGTGGTGTTTTCATTTTGTAGTAGCAGCCTTCTTAGAAAGCGAGTCCATATGGAAAGCCTGCTTCAATATATCACTGACTCTCGACCTTTTAGCCCCAATGCTTAATTTCAACGGAACAGTAACATAATCCGCGCGCCCTATCTGAGCGTCATATAGATAAAATGCCACATTATTTTTACCGTTACTGATTCGCTTTTCGATTTCCTTTTTCAAAGCTGCAACTGTCTGCGTTTCCTTTTGGTTAACAGAGATAATCACGTTTCCCTGATTGAGTGGAACGCCATCTCCTGCTTGAGCGACCAGAACTCCTTTCACAGACGATGGAACTTCAAATAACCGCCTATATTCTCCCGTTAACTCAGTCACACCGATATTTACGCCTTCCAATTTTTCAAATGGAATGTTCTTGTTTTCTAAAATATTATCGGTATCAAACGGAAAATCATCGTCACTACGCCCTTCAACCGTTATGCTGTATTTTCGTTCCTCCCCGTCTTTCATAATTTGAATAGGAATAATCGCATTTATCGGTAAGTTATTGAGAACGTCTTCGGAGTTAGTATTTTCTGAAAACTTTATATCATTAATCGATAAAACAATGTCGCCGTCATGAATCCCGATTTTCGTCGCAGGCGAATTAGAATCCACTTTAGATACGACAAAACCGCACCGTTTGCCAAGCCCCAATGCAGATGCAGATTCTTTATTTAAAGGCACGACAGAAATACCTATCCAACTACGCTGCATTTTTCCGTAATTACGCAACTGTGTAATGACTTTTTTCAAAGTGTTCGACGGAATCGCGAAATTGATTCCCGTTCCTCTCGTACCATCGCTCAAAAATACCGTAATCATACCGACCACCTCGCCATCGTATGAAAACAGCGGTCCTCCGGAATTGCCGTAATTAACCTGCGCGTCCGTTTGTAAGTAAGAGACCAAATCGCCACCTGTTCCCAGTTCAGCTATTTGCTTCGATAGATTTCTCCCTTTATACGAAATAATACCTGCAGTAACTGTTTTTCCGAATCCGAAAGGATTTCCTATAGCGATAACAGGATCGGTAATTTCGACTTTATCTGAATCTGCCAACGTCGCATAAGGTAATTTAGTACTCGCCTCTATTTTCAGCAAAGCGATATCGGATCTTTCATCCCGTCCGATGACTTTTGCAAAATATTCTGTCCCATCGTAGATAACAATTTTAATTTTCTCAGCGCCATCTATCACATGGCAGTTAGTTACGACATATCCATTTTCATCAATGAGAAATCCTGAGCCATCCGATGACTCTTTTTTCTCAAGTAATTCTTCAGGATTTGTTCTTTCTGAGACGATAACGTCAACGACAGATTTTATCAATCGTTGCACACCACCTTTGATATTTCGTCCAGAATCGCCATAAGCGCTTCCTTCTAAAATAAACAAAAACATAAGGAACAGAACTATTTTTTTCATATCAAGCCCCCTTTCCCTTCATCGCTTTAAAAAACTCGCTCTTCGGTGAAATCACAAACGTAGAATTTTTTGCATCAAATGACGTTTTATACGCTTCTAACGACTGGAAAAACTCGAAGAATTCTCTATCTTTGGAAAATGCTTCAACATATATCTTATTAGCCTCCAGTTCCCCTTCGGCAATCATGACCTCGACTTTTCTGTCTGCTTCAGCAACGGCAATTGCGTTTTCCTTGTCTGCTGTAGATTTTATCACTTTCGACATTTCCACGCCTTTTGCACGCAATTCTCTTGCTTCGCGCTCACGTTCGCTTATCATGCGCTTACAAATCGCTTCACTGTTCTGTGGCGGCAAATCGGTCTTTCTAATTCTGACATCTATAACATCAATTCCGAAACCTTTTGCTGCCTTGTTTACTTCATCTCTGATTTTGTTCATAGCGGACACACGAGAATCCGACAACAACATCGACAAAGTCTCTCCGCCGAGTACGCTACTCAAGCTGCCAAGCACGACAGGATTCAGTCTGACCAAAACTCCGTTTTCACTACCAACTGATTGATAAAATTTCAACGGATCAGTAATTCTATAACGCCCGAAAGCATCCACCATAATACGGCGCTTATCTCCAAGTGTAACTTCCAGTGCAGAAAGCTCTACGCTCAGCAAACGCTTATCGAAGAAAGCGACTGTTTCCAAAACCGGTATCTTAAAATGCAGCCCCGCCGTTTTGATAACTCTGACCGGTTCACCTAATCTCGTAACTACCGCCTGCTCTATCTGATTTACGGTAAACATTCCGCTGATTAAAACGAAAAATGCAACAACAACCGCTACTATTATCGACGTTTCCTTTGTTTTCATTTTGCTTCTCCGTCTTGAACCGTAACCGTGTTTTTATTTAATTCCGTCAAAGGCAAATAAGGCACGGATTTTACATCACTGTCTATCACGATTTTATTGATGTTCTTGTATATGTCTCTCATGGTTTCTATATACAGACGTTTTGAGACAATATCAGGCGCCAACCTATACTGAGAATACGCTGACAAGAACCTCGCGACCGTTCCCTTTGCCGTTTCAACAATTGCTCGCTTTTTCGCCTCGCCGTTATTCAGTTTTTCTGCAATTAAACCACGTGTTCTTGCACGAACATCTCTGTCATACGCTTCTGCTTTGTTCTTCTCGCTTTGTTGCTCTGCTTGCGCACGCTCAACATCTCTGAACGAATCAATAACCGATAATGGCGGCTCCACTCGCTGCAATTCCACGCGAATAATATCGATACCCATTTTGTATTCGTCCATTAAAGCTTGGAGATTTTCTTTCACTTTATTCTGAATTGCGCCTCTACCCTCTGTTTGAACATAAGTAAACGGAGTTTGACCGACTATTTCGCGCATCACGCTTTCCGCAACGGCTCTAACAGTAATCTCTGGCTTTTTAGTATTGAAGAGATAATCTTCCACGCCGTTGTCTTTAATTTTCCACAGCACGCTGAAACTGATATTCGCAAGATTGGAATCTCCCGTCAGCATAAGGCTTTCATCCTGCTGTTTATTGAAAAACGCTCCGATATCTATCTGATTGACTGTAGTAACTTTCTTTAAAATTACGCTTTCAAACGGATACGGCAGAATATACTGCAATCCCGGACCGACGGTACGTACCCATTCACCAAACCGTAGAACAACTCCGCGCTGATCATATTGCACTTGATAAAAACCACTGCTCAAATACAACACGACGAAAGCAATACCGGCCCCGCACAAAGCTTTATTGAAACTGCCGTTACGTCCACCACCTAAATTCGATTGTTTTTTGAAGAATTTCTTTATTTTCGACAGCAGATTTTCATCTGACCCTGAATTGTTGTTCCAAGGATTTTCCTCATTCTCCCAAGGATTCTTTGAAGGCATACCGTTCTTCCTCCACACACAGTTACGACTATACTATCAAATTTTGAATAGCATGGATATAGAGGAAAAGAAAACGAAAATAATCTAGTTTTTCTTTCCCACTTAAATCCATTCTTAATTCGTGAGCAATAATAAATCGGACACTCCTTACCTTCAGGCGCGTGAAAGACCTTTCCGCAAGCACATCTATGTATGCCCGAAAATAGCGCCAACAGAAGTTATAAAAACAAGCTAGGCCTATATTTATTCACTCTTTACTGAGCGACGTAAATTTTTAAGTTTTGTGGCGCACAAGCACAGCCATCAGCTAAACTGATGGCTATACGTCGTGTTGCTTAACTGGAACTTATTTCGTTTAACTAAGTCCGTATCGATAAATTAGATAAAAACCTACTATCTTTTCATCATTCTTCATCAGAAGATGAACCACTATCGTCGCTGTAAGTCGAACTACTCCAACTCCCAGAAGAGGAACCACTCTCACTTCCAGAAGATGACCTACTAAGCCCGCCTCCGATTGCCTCCTGCAAAGCAGGAAGAGCGCATGTTTCTATAGCCTTGTCTATAGTGGCTTTTTCTGTTTCTTCTGAATCTGCCTCATTTAACTGTATCTTCCCTTCATCGTAGTGCTGCTTAAGCGCAGACATTACCACAAAAAACACCCAATAACAGTCATTTTCTTGAAAGTATTGCTGTAACTTCTCATTTGCCTTCACTCGCTCTTGTATTAACATTTCCAAATGTGAAGGCGCTGAAATTTCTGACTTGCGACTCGTGGCTAAAGATGATTGCTTTACATCACTAGAACTCTTTGGCGTTGCTGAGAAATCATATCGGGCCGCTAAATATCCTTCTATATCGGCATCTGTGGCTTCATCAAAATTTATCGCCATATTGTCACTATTTTGCACCGCCTGGTCTAGTATCAATAATAGATCCCCCATTCCTATGTTTTGTTTTTCTAAAAACGGCCATAACTTTTTAGATATTTTTTGAAACTTTTTTTCCAATAACAACTCAAGCATCCCTTTACGCAAGTCATTTTTACTGCTTTCTGACATCGTCAACAATCGCCCATCCGACATTGATAATGGGCGCTCCTCCTCCTGCCCATCAGATAATTGTTCCAAATTGTCGGGACTGCCTGTCATTGGAATAAATTGCACATCCGGCTCATCTGCATGGATAACAACCGAAGAGCTCAAATCTCCAGATGACTCCAAGCTATTTGATGCATTAATATCAGTTGCTATCCCAAACATTATCGTAACATAAATAATTTTCTTCATACTCACACCTCTTCACATTTTAAATGTTTGTTTTTGTATAATAAGGTCAATACATAGTTAATTAACACAAACACTTTGCTTTTTAAACAACTAACAAAAAGCCCTCACTATCAAACGCACTTTATCTCTAAAAAATCACAATAGCAAGTTCCTCTGCATTTCCTCGATACGTTGCTTGAGAATATCCGAAGGCAGGTCTTCATACTCCTTGCTGTCTGTATACAAAAGTCCAAGATAATTTATCCCCAATTCGGTTACAGCTGCTTGTAGGTTTTCCAGATTTTTCTTCTTATCATCGACAATAACGACATGAGTCGGACGCTGACCTATTTTCTTTATGAAAGATTTCAGCACTTTTCCTTTGTTATTCGTTAAATCGCACTCACCGTTTGCGTATAAAACGCCGTTATAATACCCTAATTTATATCCGATGTAAGGATCAATATCATCCAAATCCATTTCCGAAAAATCAAAAGCATCACTGAAATTCACACCTAAAGAATTCAATGTTTGAAAACGATGTTTTCTGAGTTTTTTGGCTCCAAGCGCGGCTGTCAACGCAAACACTCTTGCCCCTCTTTGATTCAAATTTTTAAGCGCATCAGGAAGCTGTTTTTCAATAAGAGTTTGCGGCAGAAACACACTTGAAGAACACACGCGATCCAGAATTTCTCTATCTTTAATCTCCGACAGAATACTTATCAAACTTCTCTGAGTAATCGGATAATTCCGCCCCTCATACATCATCGTAGGCATAGTTAATGTGTAATCAACGTCGAAAATTATCCAGCAATTTTTATCGAAAGAGTCGCTTCCCAAAAAATCAGCCACCGCCGGCATAACTTCATTTACAGACGATATCCTCTTAAATTGCTCTGTCTGCTCCATTGTTTACGCCTTTTTCTTCAATCTGTTGACACGTTCCTCAACGGTTTTCATAAACTCTTCATCCGTCAAATTCGGATCTCTCGTACTCAAAATAATATCACACGGAAGCTTATTGCATTCACCGCATGACTTAAATCCATTCTTAATCCGCGAGCAATAATAAATCGGACATTCTTTGCCCTCGGGCGCATGAAACACCTTTCCGCAAGCAGCGTTACACCCAACGCACAGATTTCCTCGCAAACCACATTGACTGCAATCCATCCCGCAACAACTGATATCTTCTGACATTTACCCACTCCACACGCAACCGAACACGTATAAGAAAAGGAAGAAACTATCTTCCCCCTCCACTAAAACTTATCCTAAATCACAACTGCAAATTACCTTGCATTTTCTTAACTTCTTGATTAAGAAAATCTGCAGGTAAAGCTTCGTACTCATTACTATCCGTGAACAAAAGACCGAGGAATTCTATTTTTAACTCTGCTAATGTCGCGCATAGACTCTTCAAGTTTCTTTCATTGTCGTCGATAACAATAACATGAGTTGGGAATTTATTTATTTTATTCATAAATGACTGTAACACTTTTCCTTTACCTGCTGGATTACATTCCCCGTTGGCATACAAAACTCCGTTAGAGTAGCCTGCGGTGTATTCGGCATAAGGAGCGACATCTTCCAAAGGCATTTCCGAAAAATCAAAAGCATCACGGAAGTTTATCCCTAATTTATTTAAGGTCTCAAAACGATGTTTTCTGAGTTTTTCTGCGCCAAGAGCCGCTGTCAACGCAAATACTTTAACGCCTTTCCTTTTTAATGTAGTAATAACTTCAGGCGCTTGTTTTTCTATCAGCATTTGAGGAAAAAATACGCTTTCTGAACACAAACGATCGAGCAAAACTCTATCAGTAATCGTTTTTAGAATAGGCGCCAGACTTCTTTGAGTAATCGCATAGTCTTTCCCTTCATACGCCATCGTAGGCATAGTTAAAGTATAATCGACATCGAAAATCACCCAGCAATTTTCATTAAAAGCATTTTTCCCTACAAAACGCTCGATTTCTGAAGCGACTTCACTTATAGATGAAATCTTTTTAAACGGCACGGTCTGAACCAAATTTGCGTTTTCCACTTTTTCCTTCCTTTCCTTCTCTTCACACGCGATCAAACACAACGTAAGCAACATTAGGCATATGCTACTCAACAATTTACTAAAGTTTTTTTTCATATTAACTCGATAATTTGAATACAAATCTCTTCTCCCCACCAACACAGGGATATTATCAAACTTCAGATTTTCAGTCTACAAGGGAATACATAAACAAAAACAGCCCTCCGGAATTAACCAAAGGGCCTTTAAAATAGCTCTCTGTACTAATATTTACCTAATCGACTAATATCAGATGTGGTCTTTGCGCCCTGGGCTCTGGCGATGAGTTTAATTGAATTTTTATCTCATTTATCAGGGACGCCGGCAATACGCCTATATCATCAGCAGAATGATCGAAATAATGATTGAAAATAATTCCAATAGCACAAAGTATCTCACGCATATTTGATGTATCATTTAGAATCTGGTTAGCTTCTTTTCCCCATTCATCCCCAATGAAATTTCCATCCTGCAACGCATCATCTAATCTCTGGACAAGCTCAGGAAGCTCTAATTCCTTTTCCTCGAACTGTTGAGATATTTGCTCAATACATCCATCAACGATCTGTTCAAAATCATCATAATCAGGATCATCAAGAGAAGGCACACCTTGGGAGTATTCGTCAAACAGTGCATTTAAGCCATCTATAAATTCATCTGCTCTTCCCCTATCATATCCAAATAGGTCTAAATTTTCATCACTTATAACAATCGTTAGTGCCGTTTGTTCTCTAGGTCTAATCCCTGGCACATTGTGCGCAAGTTCCTGTTCCTGAGGTTTTTCCTCTGCCTCACTCTCATTATAAAATAAAACCAAAGCTGTCATAAATGATAAATATATAATTTTCCTCATATCCATTTCTTTCTTTAAATTATCAAGCAGATGTCTTTATGAAAGGTAGCATAAAGGCACATTCTTGTCTATAGCGGGAAATATTTTTTCAACTATTTAAACTACTAATGACAAAAACTCAAGTTCTTTCTACTTTTAATAAACAAATATACTACAATGAAATAAAAAAAGTTGAATCACTTGTTTTACAAACAAAAACAGCCCCTTGTTACAGGGGCCGGAGGATATATAAGAAAAAAATGAAAAAACATACAGTCCTGATTTTATTAAGCTTGGCAGCGTGCTACTCTCCCACGTCTTAAGGCGTAGTACCATTGCCGCTGGGGACTTTCGCTTTCCAGTTCGGGATGGGTGGAGCGTTTAATTCCCCGCCATGGCCACCAAGCCAAACAAAATCAGGATATTTGATAAACCCTTGGTAAACAAGAAGCTTACGACTGATTGCCGTTGTATCAAGCCAATTGAGCTATTAGTACTGGTTAGCTTCATGCATTACTGCACTTCCACACCCAGCCTATCAACGTGGTGGTCTTCCACGGCTCTATGGCGAGAACTTGTTTTGAGGCGAGTTTCCCGCTTAGATGCTTTCAGCGGTTATCTCTTCCATGTTATGGCTACCCGGCGCTGCAACTGGCGTCACAACCGGTACACTAGTGACATGTCCACTCC
>JAILGW010000055.1 GCA_024696365.1 Alphaproteobacteria bacterium
ACGTTAACAGCCGTGGATTTTACAAATGATGACATGGGGCGAGAGGGAGCAAGGTTGTTGTCAGAAAGCTTAAAAAATAATAATACGCTAAATACATTGAAATTAAGAGGTAATCGAATAGGAGATGATGGGACGAAATTTATTGCTGATATATTATGTTGTGCGTATGATAGTGATACTGATAAAAAAATATCAGGCAATAACACTCTGATGACTCTAGATATTAGTAATAATGACATAACCTAAATTGGAGCGCAGCGGCTTGGTGATGTGTTGCAAGGAAAGTGGAAAAAAAGTTCATCAACGCCAGGCCAAAAATTAGTATCGGGCAACTGTTCTTTGCGTATACTAGACGTAAGTTTCAATCCGCTAGGAAATATTGGGGTAAGTTTGATTACAAAGGCACTTGCCTATGAAGCGGATGGCGAGACGCAACAATTAATTTCGGGTAATACGGCTTTATCAATGATACATTTCAGCCATTGCAAAATAACAGATGATAGAATTGACACAATTGTAGCTCCGCTGATCACAAATACGTCTCTGAAAGAACTTGATGTTAGTGGTAATAAAATAACGGCCAGTGGAGCGTTGATGTTGCTAAATACAATTCAGCCTCGCCGACATCCAATCAATATAATCTTTGTGGACAACCGGATAGATGCTGCGAAAAATGAAGAAATAAAGCAGCAAGCAAAAAAAGCTATGGTTAATTTGCTGTTGACTAGAAGGGAAGTGCCTTATTATCATTCCCCAGCACTAATACCTGCTTTTACTGATCTTAAGGGGCGTCCTCGTTCGCTGAGCCCTGTAGTTTCTTTCGCAAAAGGAACAGCTGGCGCCACTCCTGAAAACCGCCTGAGACGTTCTCGCTCTGTTACTTTGCCTCCTTCTGAACGCCCAATTGGTGTAAAAGCTGCTTTCGTCGCTGAAGATGCTGCCAGCGGTGCGGTTTCTTCGGTATCTGAACGACAAGGTGAAAATAAAATTGGCGACTCTGAAGCTAAGTGACATCATCACCGCCATCCTCGGCCGAAAGCTGACCCGACAGATGAAAGCGCGGATTCTTAATACGTTTTATATTTGATTGAAAAACATCTCCCCCGCCGTGATTCGTGGTGGGGGAGCTCGAAAGGAGAAGTATGCTATACCGTCTCATCGGAAGCTGGAAGACGTGCAAACATCTTTCTGTAATGCTCCAGCTCTTGTCGTAATTTGACGGGCTCTTTTAGGCCTTTTTTGTAGCTATACTTTGGTTGTGCCAATTGTCCTGTTTCAGTTCCCAACGCAATATTATGCGTTAGTCCTTTGGTTATTTTGATTGCGGGTTCGTGTTTTGCAACGGTTTCTGATTGATTATTCGCTGCAATTATAGAATCATTTACACGAGGATTCATTACGCGGCCGTCCTTATCAAGCAAAGCGATCTCATCTCTCCAATCATTACGCTGACGTTGTTGCTGAGGTTGCTGATATTCTTCATTACGTGTTGTGTTTCTATTACGCAATTTCTTTTTATTCTTTTTGGATTTATTATTACTATTCTTTTTATGTTTTTTCTGTTTTTTTACAACTTCCCGTTTTGAATCAGAATTTGTATAAGCCTCTATATTTTCATCTATAATTTCATCTTCGTAATAAGGGGTACGTTTTTTACCTTTTGATTTTTTATGTTTGCGGCCTTGTTTGTTTTTTGATGTATCTAACTCTTCGGCATCAAAACCATTATCGTTCAATCCCTCATCATTTGCTGAAAATCTGGAATCTTCTTCGTCTTCGTAATAATGGATACGTTTCTTATTTTTTGCTTTCGGTCTAGTAGTTTCTGCATCGTAGTTTTCCGGCCTGCGCGCGCGTTTCTGATAACGCTGATACTCATCCATTTCTTCTATTTTTTCGTCGCGTTGACGCTTTTTATCTCTTGCTTTCTTTTCTTTTTTGTGACTGCGACTTTTTTTAGCTTTTTTATTTTTCTTCGATGTTCTTACGTTCTGCCAACGAGATTTGGTATTGTTGTTGACGAAGTTCATTTCTTGCTCATCGACATCGTTTCTTGCTTCTGCGATATCTGTATATGAAAACGTGACACTCACTGCGGCAATGCATAGCATACTGATTAACTTCTTCATATTACCCTCTTACCGTAACTACCTGTTTATATAGTTACCTGAAAAAAGTTAAAACTTCGTATGTAAAACGAAAAAAGTGACTAACGAATTGTGAACTTAATGCTGAAACAGCTCTTCTGGAGAGTATCCGCGTAATTCTAATTCTGAAATTAAATGAAGGGTATCAAAGCATTTGTGAGCTAACTCTGTTCTGCCTTCACGCTCCAGCATCTCATCCAAACGCGCTTTCAACCTATGTAAATATAGCACATCATTAGCAGCATAAGCTAACTGCTCTTTGGTAAGTTCGCTCCGCCCCCAATCGGAACTTTGCTCTTGCTTTGAAAGCTCGATATTCAAAATTTCCTTACACAGATTTTTCAAACCGTGCTTATCTGTATAAGTTCTAACTAACTTTGATGCGATTTTGGTGCAGTATACAGGATTAACGTGTATACCAAACGTATGGTTCAATATCGATACATCAAACCGTGCGAAATGAAAAATTTTCAAAACGGATTTATCTTCCAAAAGGCGTTTTAAATTAACTGCTTTATCCTGCTGACCTTTTTGAATTTGCACCATGTGTACATCGCCATCTTCCGAGCACAGTTGCACAAGGCACAACCTGTCTCTTTTGGTTTGCAATCCCATTGTCTCGGTATCTATAGCGACGCTATTTTTAAAAACTACATCTGAAGGTAAATCATTTTGATGCAAAATCATCGAAGAACCTCATAATTGGTGCCCAAAAGAAGACTCGAACTTCCACCCACTTGCGTGGACTAGGACCTGAACCTAGCGCGTCTACCAATTCCGCCATCTGGGCATTTCACTTATTTTGCTCTCTCAACATACGACACATCAGCAGTGTTTACAACTACCTTTGTGCCTGCTTCGATATGAGGAGGAACCAATATACGCACGCCGTTTTCCAAAACCGCAGGCTTGTAAGAAGATGCCGCTGTTTGACCTTTTACTACAGCATCTGCTTCCACGATTTCCATTACGACGGTATCAGGCAATACAACTCCGATAACCTCTCCCTCATACATGGTGATTTTTACAATCATGTTGTCCTGCAAGAAGCATGCGCTGTCACCGATAACGCTTTTATCAACGGAAATCTGGTCGAAAGTACTCGTATTCATAAACGTGAAAGTATCGCCATCTCTAAATAGCAATTGACACTCTTCTTCGTCCAATCTAACGCGCTCAATAGCTTCATCCGATCTGAAACGTTCGTTTAACTTTGTGCCGGTTCTTAATTCCTTGAGTTCCGTCTGCATGAAAGCACCGCCTTTACCTGGCTTCACGTGCTGCAATTTGCAAACAGTCCATAACTTTCCGTTATGCTCAATTAACATTCCCAACCTTAATTCATTTCCGCCGATTTTCATAAATCACCCTTTAAAACCAGTGAGTATTAATTTACGATGTTCGAGGTATTTTTCCAATAGGTTTGTTGAAATTTTTACAGGGAAACATGGAAACGAAAAGAATCATACAATCGTACGGACGCAAAAGAGCAAGAGGCTTAAGCGAAACGCAAAAAGAAAATTTGGTAACTCTATACGATATTTACGGCATTACATTACCTGAATCCAACGTAAATCCGCACGACTATTTCAACGGACAATTTGAAAAAATTACATTGGAAATTGGATTCGGGCGTGGTGAACACTTGATACAAAACGCGATAAATAATCCGACAATGGGCTTCATCGGATGCGAACCATTTGAAAACGGAGTAGCCAGCGCACTCAAAGCCATTGCCGACAACAATCTGAACAACGTCAAAATATATAAAGGTGATGCACGTTTGTTGCTGGATTTTTTCCCTGCTCATTCAATCAATTCAGTTTACGTTTTGTTTCCCGATCCATGGATAAAGAAAAAGCATTACAAACGCCGTTTATTATCGACAGAGTTTCTCAACAGGCTCAGAGAAAAAATGGCAGAACACGGCAGTATCATTATCGCCACCGATTGCGAAAACTATATGCAAAACGTACTGGAGAATTTGAAATCCATCCAAGGTATCAAGTACACCGACGATATGACGGCATTGTCCGAAAAGCCAAGTTGGTTTCTATCCACACGATACGAACAGAAGGCCCTATCCAAAGGTAAGAAATGCTATTATTTGAAGTGTGAAGTTTGATTATTTATCTTTCATGCTATCATCGCTTTCTTTTTCAGAGTCGGATTCTATCGGAGAAATCAGATTAGGCATTTCATCCTCATATTTTGATGAGTCTAAAGCAATAAAATAAAGTATAAATAGTGCCTCTTCTAAATCTACATTTTGCGTTAAACTTACTCCGTTTATTAGTGCTAATTCCTTCATTGTTTTAACTAGCTGAGAAACATGCCACTTCCGTGTTTCACCTTGTCTGTTTACAAATGCACGAAGGATAGTGTCAATCCTATCTGTTGTATCCGCTGTTGCCGCAGCGGCAGTCGATGGCGGCTCTTCCAACGAATCAACAGCAAAAATCCGTATATAATCATCTTCTATATCTGAAAAAGGAATGTTTTGATTAATGCAATCTTCTTGAAGATTGTTAAAAGTTAGATCAACTCTCTTCTGTGAATCGGTATCTAATTCTTCGAGTGTTTTTTTAAACATTACTTCGGAAATCCGAGCAAGGAATTTCTGACCTTCTTCACTACTTCGTTCGTAACCATCAGGTATCATACCTGTTGATGTACTGACCATCAAAGCTATTCCGAAGGCTATTACTGTGCAACTCAATTTCTTCATAAATCCTCCTATCATAATTTAATGATCTACAATGATGTATATAAGGGGATAATGATACTTTCCAAGAGCGTTTTTGAAAAAAATTAAAAACGCAAAATTGAAAGTAGAAGCCGAATAGCTCGGGGAGTAATAGAGCGAGTAACCAACTAAGTTAATCGAATCAACTTATGTTAAAAAGAAGATTTCTCAATGAATAAAGGATACGCTGCGAAAAAGCGAATAAGTACAAACAATTATCAGCGGAAGAGCGCGGAAAAATTGAGGCATGTTGAGGCTTGGTCGCACGATTTCCGAGATTGCGCGTTTGATAAAGCGTTCTAAATCAACGAGATAAGTCGCATAAACGTTCAAAATGGATGAACATGTTTTGTATATTTGTAACAGGTTGGGAGTATTATTTTTTGCTTTTAAAGTACCACCCCTTATACTATATACGAGAGTTTGTGGATAATAGGGAAAATATGAATATGAAAATCACAAAGAAATGTCTACAGAGCGTCGCATTTTTAGTGTTGTTTGCAACCGAAATGTCAATGGAAGTTCAGGCATCTGCTGATACACTAGGTGGGAGGGAGAAAAAGGACACAACTACTACGGGAATGTGCCCTATAGAACGAGCACCTAAATACGTTACGGAGCTTCCTTTTTGGGATCAGAAAGACAATTATTGCTGTATCTACTTGCACTCATATGCCATGGTGAGTCTTACGTTGGCGACAGGATATGGTAAAGATTTTCTTGATAGTATAAGACGAGAACTACAGCGAGGCAAAAATGTATCAGCTGTTATTGATGATGATAGAATAATAGAAAAGGCCTCTCTTGATTCTCAATCGAAAATGAATTTTTGGAATCAATTTTATAGGAGGTTGGAAAATGGGCAATTGAGGAATTTAATTGTAAGGAGAGGATGGATTTTTGCTTCTGATTTTAGTGCGTTTTCACATGCACAAGGGTTATACTTTGTGGATATGGATCATGTGATCCCAATGCAAATATTCGATGAAGTTTTGCAAAAAAATACTATTCTTGAAAGCTTATGTTTTAAAAATTGTTATGTGTGTCATCTACAGGGAGGTGATGTCGTAAACAACATTGCTATTTCACTAAAAAATAATCAAACACTCAAAGATCTCTGCTTCTATGATTGCCGTTTTTTGCACTTGATTGAAGCTGCGGAAGGTATAGCAGCAATATTGAAAGACAATAATGCAATAACTCGTGTGTGCATATCTGGAAGCTTCGAACCGGGACGCCTCGGAGATGTATGTACAGGCAAAGTAGATGGGGATTCCATTAGAATTATTGCAGCTGCTGTGTTGAGAAGATGCCTGGAAGGAAAACCATTAGAATTGTTCGACGCGGGGAAAGTTGAAGGAGAGGCTGTAAAGTACTTACATCTTTTAAAGAAGATAGTCCCAACAGATATTCGTTTTCAATCGTCTGTGCCTGATGCAAGAGGGGAGATGTCTGCAGAAAAAATAGTTAATGAAGCTATAAAATTGGGGTTGCTTGCTGAAGAATCAAGAGCATTGGCAGAAGCCTCGGTAGTCCTAAAAAGGGCGCAAGAAAAATATAATCAGGCCAAAGAGGCGTGCGATTCTGCATTTCGAGGTTTGCGAAATGCAGAGCATACATCTACCAGTGCAGACCTTTTTAAAAGACAAGTATTTGCGGTTCAAAGAAAGGCAGAGAACAATCATGCATCAGCAGCATCTAGAGAGACACGAGAGTTAGCGCTAAAGGTCGGGTGTGCCAAAAGTGTTATTTCAGAGAAGATTGAAGAGTTGGAACGTGCATTTCAAGCTAAAAAAGGTGAATGCGATCAAGCTGAGCGCGGATTAAAAGAGGCTAAAGCTGCTTATGAGATCGCTCTGTCAAGGAGCAAATAAATTTCGAAGACGCTGAAGTAATTTTGTAATTCGTAAAAACGACTACGCTTCCGGACTAGCTGGATCGTGGTTGTTTGATCACCTTTTCCAAATTGTTTTCAGTATATTAATGCAGTGACACCACTGTATTGGATACCGGAATTGCTATATTGCGTTTTCGGAACTCCTCTTTCAGTTTTGTGTAAACCGAAAATTTCAGTATCTTACTATACAATCCAGGACGTACTTGAACGCTCCATTTCAACGTTATTCCGGTTAAATCAAAAGGTTTCAATCCGAAAATAACTGGACCACTTAAAATTGCATCGGAAAAACCTTCCTCATCTTTTAATTCATTTATGATGTTTTTTATTATTTCGGAAACTTCCCCGACGTTTGCATTACTATCTAGCGGCAATTCATAGATGCAGTTTACATAATCTTTCGAATTATTTGTAATCGTATTTACCATGTTATACGGAATAATATGTACGCTTCCGGAAACATCTCGCAGATGAATTACACGTGCCGATAGTTTTTCTACGGTGCCGCAAACTCCGTTCACTTTTATTTCTTCACCGATATATAGATCCTTTTCAAATAACAAAATAATTCCTTGAAGAAACGACTGAATAATATCTTTCGCTGCCAAGCCTACGCCTGCGCTTAATAATGCAAATGGGGCTAATATTGGGGCTATGTCAATTCCTAGATTCGATAATCCAATTAATGTCGCAGTGAAAAACAAAACGACGTTAAACGCAACCGACAAGATGGGAACAAAGGTTTCTATTTTCATCCGAGATTCATCAAGAGTGTTTTCGGCTTTCTCAAGTATGGTACTTGTAAATTCATTGAAGATTTTAAACAAAACTATCGTGACAAAGATAATTAAGCA
>JAILGW010000033.1 GCA_024696365.1 Alphaproteobacteria bacterium
TGAGAAAGAAAAATAAAGAGGATTTTTATCAGGTTTCTTCTTGTGCGAAATTGGAAAAAAGAATGAATGCAGTCACTCTTTATAGAAACTATAATCGGCCCGAATCAGATAGTACCTTGTCATAATCTATATCAATATCAACATCGATAAATGGGTTATCTTGCAACGCGACTTCTTTCCTTATTTTATCTCTCGTTGCATTTATCAAACCTTCGTTAAACGGAGTATCAACCTTGACACTAATAAATTCTTCAAAATCTTTTGCGTTGATTTTATCTACATTAGAGCTCAAACTGACTGCCTTAATCGTGTACTTGTCACCTTCTTCAAGAGTGAACGTACAGTAATGCGATTTTTTATCAAAATCCATTTCCGCCGAAGCCGAAACCACCATAAAGAACGGATATCCTCGATTTTTGTAGAAAGCTGTCAGGTTTTCTATATCGACATCGACCTTATCTTCTCTGAAAACGTGACTTTCGTAATCCCAAAAACGCCAAGCTTTTTCTTCTTTAGTTGAAAGGATGTCTTTTAGCTCATCGTCACTGAAATGTTTGTTACCGACGAACAAAATCTTTTTAACCGTGGTCTTACTCCCCTCATGAATTTCAAAAACCAAGTCGATTTTGTTTCCAGCCCTGCGAATAATCTTCGGATTGATATTTACAGAATAATATCCCAAAGTTTTATAAGCCAACTGCAAATCTGAGAGGATATCTTTGACAACTGAGAGACTAAATAGTCTTCCTTCACCTATTCTGCCGTTGATAATATTTTTTAGCGAGTCATTATTCGCCGCATCGTTTCCTTCAAATGCGACCTTATTCACCATCGGTCGTTCTTGGCAGATAACGACCAAAGTATCGCCTCTTTTTACAAACTTTATATGAGAGAAAAATTCTTTTTTATAAAGGGCCTTCAATGAATCATCAATATCCGCTTGAGTATACTCGCGATTCGGTTTAACCGTAATGCTATCTTCAATCGCCGCTATCTCAACCCTATCCAGGCCTTCATATTCTATCTTACTTACTACATCTGCAGACGCAGTAGAACAAAACAATCCGACAATAGACACAAATAAAATGGATTTCTTCATCAAACTACCTCACAATACTTGATATAAATTTTTCGACCGCTTCCAGACGCAAAATATCATTTACGGTTGTCGCTAACATTAATAATATTAACAAACAGGCGCATACAATCATAATATATTCTTGAATCTTTTCATTAAGCTTTCTTCGCGTGACTTGCTCTATAAAACATAACAATATCCGACCACCATCCAATACAGGCAATGGGAACAAATTAATAAACCCAAGATTCAACGATAATGTAACAGTGAACATTATTAACATTGCGAAATTGCCGTCTTTAGATAAGTCTCCTGCGACCGACGCCATTCTTACAATTCCACCGAAATCATCCAGTGATTTTTTACCGGCGAATAATTGTGCAAACACATGTCCCATTTCTTTTGTAGAATAAACGCATTCTTGAAATGCGCGCACTACCGCGTCTACAAAACTTTTTTTCTCAAAAATAGGGCTACCGGAACGAATGCCTACAAACTTTGTTTTTTTCGTTCTGATTAACGACTTTGTTTCTTTAATTTCAGGAGCAAGAATAATATTTTGTTGTGCTCCATTACGTTCCACAAGAAAATCTAACTTGCCGGTTTCGTCTTCTATAGTATTAATAACGATATCCCTATACTTTCTGATTTCATGTCCGTTAACAGAAAGGACTCTATCTCCAGCGAGTAATCCAGCTTTCGCTGCTGGGCTATTTTCCTGGACACTGCCAATAACAGGTTCATAGGTCGGAATACCGTAAAACAAGCCCATTCCGATAATTACAACAAACGCATATATGTAATTAAAAAACGGCCCGCAAAACGCCACCCAAATTTTTTCCCAGTTCGTTTTACTGGAAATGGCCAGCTTGCGCTCCTCTTCAGCCAAACTTTTTACAGATTCATCTTCTGTCGCTGACGCAATATCGCCGTCACCAAGCATCATTACAAAGCCCCCGACAGGCAACAGGGACAAGCTCCAACGTGTGCCATGTTTATCCGTAAAACCGACAATTTCAGGCCCCATACCAACAGAAAATTTTGAAATTTTTACACCGACCTGCTTTGCCGCCAAAAAATGGCCATACTCGTGAACAATAACAATAATGTTAATCACAAGAAAAAATGAAATGAGGTAATACAAAATACTCATAGCATAAACCTAAAATAATGCGTCAATTATAGCAAATATTATGGACACCATCAGCAGGCTGTCGCATCTGTCCAACATTCCACCATGCCCTGGGAACATATCGCTCATATCTTTTACTGCCAGACGTCGTTTAAAAGAAGACTCC
>JAILGW010000061.1 GCA_024696365.1 Alphaproteobacteria bacterium
GTTATTTTCCAGAGACGGATTATTTCAGGACTTACCGCTGGCTCGGTTAAGGGATAGCGATAACATTTTGGTTTTCAATAGCGCATGTTTTCTATAACTCTGTCCATTCAAGAATGAAGTGCTGTCGGATTAATGCACTAGATTCTGAATTTTACTGTAGCGGTAAGTTTATTGTTAAGACATGTGAATCCGGCTCTATAGGTACAACCACATTTAACACGTCAGGTTCATTATTAATTGGCACGTTTATTGTTAGCTGTGGATCAGGTTCTATAGGCACAACTACTGTCGGAGTTTCATCCCCTTCTTCAGAAGACACTGGTTCTGAAATCTCTTTTCCATTTGTAGTTTCAACAACAATTTTTGAATCATTGTAAATAGCGGTATCATTAATTTTTGCGTTTTTGATATCTGCAGCAATCTTATTCAGTGCATCTTCCAGCTGTGATGCACTATTCACGTTATCGTATATTTTTCCATTTTGTTCTTCAACGCATGAATTCAATGAATCATTATCCGTACCGTATTTTATAAGATAAACCTTATCTGCCAGAGTCTTAAGTTTATCACAAGCTTCACTTGCTACGTTATCCAGGGCAGTTTGTGGATTAACATACGAGTGTTCCTTGGATATTTCATAATTTAACAAAGCATAATTTGCCGGCAATACGTATCCGGCGTACAAAAATGAAGGAGGGTTATCATTATTAATGCTGTGCACATCACACCAAAACCGATTTTGAGAAAACTTCGAATTGTCCCAAAACAAACGATATAGTCCACCAACCCTGTACGGAGAAGTGACAGAGGTATCGATTTCATGGATTACTTCTGAATCAAGCTGGAAAAAGCCGTCTAATTTAGTCGTAGGATATCCATTGTTATAAAAATCGTTATAACCACTTCCGTAATTCCGATTTTTATACACAACCCAATAATATTTTTTTTCATTCCATATTACTCCGGCAGTCTTATAATCAAAGCTTAGCCAATCGTTATTGACAATTGCGGGAGCGCCTTTTTGTGAAAAATCCACATATGCGCTGTATGTCGGAGCGGTGATTTTGTGATACCAAATACCAACATGGGAGGAGGTCTGTGCAAGACTATTAGATACGATTTCAGCATCAGTTAAACTAAAGGAAAGAGTATAATTATAGTGGCCGTCAGCTTCCGGTGTGGAATTTTTTTTGAATTTATTGGCTGAAATAGAAATCTCTGTTTCTCCATTTATAGTGTACTCGTCTCCTGTCTCTTTCAATTTTACCTTTGGTTTAAGGGTAGACTGCACAGTTAATTTTACTTTTCCGGCACCAACAAAACTGCAAGCGCTCCCAGCCTTTAGATCTGATATGGTTTTTGTCCCTATATCTGAAAGTCTCCACCAGTAAAGGTAAACGTTTTTATCATAGCGTCTATCGTCCACACCGAAAGAAACTCCCGTGTTATCCGGAAAATCTGTTCTTGTAACTAAATGTGCATTGTCGTCATTATGCTCACCATAATTATACCGATTTGCGTCATCTTTGTCTCCATAAGCTTCATCGTTATTGTTCAACCAATTGGGCTTTCCCGGTACACAAACTATTCCGCCGTAAACCGCTTTTCCGGAATCATATCCGTTAGAATACCAACAAAATTGTAACTTACCCTTTAGCGTTTCTCCTCCAAAACCAAACGTTATATACGCAAATCTGTTTTTGTCAGAACAATAACAACTTAATACTGCACCACAATCTCCATCACCATCCTTAGCTGAAAGAAAAGTCTGATTTTTCCACGTTTCACGATGATCCGTACTCGCCCCCCAAACTCTGGTCATTCCACCAAATGTGACTCCTTCATCAAATCTTCCCTTTGTATATTCGCCACTGTAAAAATCGTGATTTTGAACTACTACCCATCTTATTTCTCTGTCTGTAACTTTGCCGCCTGTTATTTTTGCGTCAGTTAACGCTGATATTTTAAATTTATCCTTTGGTGCCGCATGGTTAAATGTCGCAGAAGCTTTTCCTTTGTGTCCTTTACGACCTCTGTCATCTTTATAGTCATTTTCTTTATCGGACCCCGTATTTGTTATCTGGTAGCTACTTAAGTAATCAAACGTTAATTCTTTGCTACTGCCAGTAGGAATACCATATTTCTTTTCTTCACCAGTTTCAATATCGGTTATTGAGATAGATGATTCCTTCGTTGGCCTTACCTTAATTTTAAAATTTTCAGGATGATAAGTAGATATGACAGTATTTCCGCTAAGTGACACCTTACTTTTATATATCGTATACGGTCTATTCGTAACCTCTGCGGATACAATAGAAATATTTTCCATATTAAAAGCAACGGAATATCCGTTGATATCATCTCCTTGTAATTGAGATGCATCAATATAGAAGGTCTGCCGGTCAGATATAGTATAAGTATTGTTTGGTGTAGCGCAGAGATCTTTGTTCGTGGTTAGATTTGTAAAAGTGATATTTGATGTTATATCTTCCGGGGTGACCCTGTTGTCATCATAAAATGTAACTACGCTATTGTTTCCTGTCGATTCAACTGTCACTTCAAGTGTGCCGTCTCCATTAAAACAAATCCAGTTGTTCTCCAAAAACACGCAGGCGTTTTGGTAAATATCCGTGTTTGTACCTAATTTTATTACCGCAAATCTTTTATTAGGACCAATGTAAATATACGTTCCTAGTTTGCGACTATCTACTGAAGAAGTAATAGAGACCAAATTATGCGTGATCCCTGAATTAGTCCTGTTCCAATAGGAATCTGATTCCAACTCCCTCCATCGCCATCCATTATAGACTGAATCGCTTGTGAAGTAATTTTCGTATATGTTCCCAAAAAAGGAATCATACAGATAATGAGTTATGTTAAGGTTATTGTTGTTGTCTGTGAGAATTGCACAATAGAAATATAAATAATATCTAGTTTCTGCAAGCCCGTTTACAACATATTGAAGTGTTTGTTCGTTATATTCTCCTCTTTCTTTTGCGTTACTGTAATAGGGGTTATTAGCTATACTCATACACGGATCCATAAATTTCTGTACTTTATCTCGCAATCCTGAGACTGAGTTTAAATTGCCAGACCCAGTAATTCCAAATGTTTCATATACGGTGTATGGATTTGTACCGGAACGTTTTGCCGGCGTTCCGTCATTTAAAATAAGAGGACGAACATGGCTCAGCTCCCTTCCGTATTGCCCTGCATAATCTCTCAATACTTGTCCTTTTAAGTTGCAAGCTGTTATCTTTGCGTTCTCCAGCTTATATTTTACTTTTTTCTTTGAAAGATTTCCGCCGAAATTGATTCCTTGTGTTGAGTTGTACTGGGTTCCATAACCGGTCGTGCCATCTTTTGGTAATGTCGGGCCACTGAAAATAAATGTTTGTGATCCGGAAATATTGTGTCTGCCTGAGTTCTCTCCATCAAATGCAAATGTAGCTTTCTCTACAACCAACTTCACTAATCCCTTTCTTGGAAATTTGAGGTACCCCATGCCATCGCATACAAATTCTTTAGTTTCTGGATCAATGCTGCCATTACCACTATATGTAATAATGCCTTCTGTGCCTTGGCGCATATTTTGGCTGAAGTCTATTACATCTGATTCTGACATTGGCAATTCTGCGGCATCATTGTTAAACCCTAAATATGTAAGTTCGCGTGGCTCGAAGTTGTTTGGAGCATTTACCACAAGTATAACAACCTTCAGTTTATTGTCCCTCGTAGCATGAGACATTAATTCTTTAGTCGCCTCTCTTCCGGGATGTGCCGTCCAATTGCTCAACAGGTTACATGCCCAATAAGCTGGCAAAAACAAAAAATTCGACTTATTGTAACTGTCATTTATAGCTTGAAATAAGCTCAAGTCATAAGCAACGCCCAAAACATCATCTGTTAATTCCTGCATAAAAAATGGATTAGGCTGATATGTCGGACATGTTTCCTCGCAAGCATCTCCTAATAAATTACAATATCCCAAATAACAAGGCTGCATGTTCATTTGGCGGAAACTTCCTGACGGTTCGTTTGTCAACAACAGATCGATATAATTACTGTCATCATCTAACCGACTCATTATTCCGTAATTTGACATACTATTTGCAATTAGATTTTCATTATCCGTGTTTTCGCTATTCTGCGTAAGTATAGGCCCCCAAGCATAATAGTTACTTGCAATAACTCCTCCTATTTCACCATCAGAAGCATACACTTCACATTGTTTTAACCTAGGCTCTCCTGTTTTATAACTGTAACTAGGTATTTTCTGAGTCCATGCCGTTCTCGTCGGTGGAACAGAAATTTTTCCAGAATACGGAATAACACCAACGGCTATCCCTCTTGTGTGTGTAAAGTGAGTTTGCAAAAATTTCTCATATGTCTCGGCAATATTAGTTATAGGCGCTGTGGCATTCGTTGGAATTGTTAAAATGATATCGGCATTACATTCTGCTGGATACACCGTTACTTTTCTGCAGATTGATGGGCAATTACCAATTATTGCATTATTAGTTGGATCAAACTCAATTGACAAATCATCATTAGATTCAAGTGTCGTACTACTATCCTTATATGCATTATAAGTAACAATACCATTTAAAGCTTTATCATCTGGTGCTTTGTAAACTACGTCTTTTACTGGGTAATATTGTGCACTGTATAAAGTGCTACCTGAATAAATATCTCCGCCATGATACATTTTTGCATAAACGTGTGCCAAGTTATTCGCAGATATTTGTCCTTCGTTAATGGCTATTTGCCCATCTAATGTACTGGAACTTATAAGCATCTTCTTTAGAATACTGTACGTCTTATCGTTCAATGCATGTGCCGCTGCACGATATACCACATTCTGCTGCTTTGTCCACGCAACCCCGGGATTATATGCGTCTAAAATCGCCATACCTACAGCTCCGGCAGCCCCTGTTTTTAACGTATCGTTGTGGGATAAATCTTGACTCTTAAGAATATATTGCATTCCTAAAAAAATTACAGGTAAAGCTACCGCGAGCAATATAAGCACGTATCCGCGACTTCTCTTCAATTTCCTGTTAAGTTTCCTAAACACAATAATCCTTCGTGACTCTTCCTAAAAATTCTAGGCCGAAATAGTTAAATTTTAGTTACCACATTGCTTGCACAAATATTTTAAAAAAGCCACTTGCAAAACCTGCGCATTATTAATACATTCTTAGTGCACGCGGGTGTAGCTCAATGGTAGAGCGTTGGCCTTCCAAGCCAATGACGTGGGTCCGATTCCCATCACCCGCTCTATTTGTGTTTCTCCCTAATTTGACCTTCAGTTATACAAAGATGTTGTCTTGTTTTCTGTCATTCTGTTATAATCGCCTGTAATTTTTGTAGAGGCAGTTGTGTTATTTTCAAAGTTTTTCACGTATACATCAAAAGATATACCAGCAGATGCTAAAATTGCGTCGCATAGACTGATGTTGCGTGCCGGAATGATTTCTCAAACGGCGTCCGGAATTTACTGTTGGCTTCCGTTGGCTGTTCGCGTTCTGGAAAAAATCACCAAAATCATTTGCGAAGAGCAAGATAAAATCGGTGCTAATAGAGTCTATTTTTCAACTATTCAACCGGCTGATTTGTGGATTGAAAGCGGTCGTTACGACGATTACGGCAAAGAAATGTTGCGTATTAAAGATAGAAAAGACGGCGATTTTCTGTATAGCCCAACGAATGAAGAGCAAGCAACTGACGTTTTCAGAAAATACGTCAAAGGATATCGAGGACTTCCTACGATGCTGTATCAAATTCATTGGAAGTTCCGAGATGAAATTCGCCCTCGTTTCGGTGTTATGCGTGGACGCGAATTTCTAATGAAAGATGGATATTCATTTGATTTAGATTTCGAAGGCGCCAAAGCGACGTATGAAAAAGTCTTCAAAGCATACATCAAAACTTTCAGAAGAATGGGCCTAACTCCTATCCCTGTTCAAGCTGATTCAGGCGCAATCGGTGGAAACATGAGTCATGAGTTTCAAATTCTTGCTGAAACAGGGGAGAGTACGCTCTACTATGACAAAAAGTTGCATACGGCATCTGACGAAGAGTTAATGCATATTTTCGCCGTTACTGACGAAAAATATGATCCGAAAACTTCTCCTATTCCGGAAAAAGAATTGATGGTATCGAAGGGAATTGAGGTCGGACATATTTTCTATTTCGGTACAAAATATTCGCAACCGATGAACGCATTTGTTTTGAACAACAAAGGTGAAAAAATCTATCCTGAAATGGGTTCATATGGCATTGGTGTATCGAGGTTGATTGCCGCAATTATAGAATCTTCACATGATGACCGTGGAATAATCTGGCCAGAACCTGTGGCTCCGTTTGATGTTACAATTCTGAATTTACATACGAATGATTCTAAGTGCACTCAAATTGCTTCGGAACTCTACGAAAAAATTTCAAGTGTTAAAGAAGTTTTATATGACGATAGAGATATGACTGTAGGGAAGAAATTAGCTGATGCGGATTTAATCGGTATTCCATGGCAGATAATCGTTGGTCAGAAAAAACTAGAAGCAGGAGTCGTTGAACTGAAAAACAGAAAGACGGGTAAAATCGAAGAACTGTCTCCTGAAGAACTTATTAGGAGATATTGTGCTTAAAACTGAACTGCTCATTGCCTGGCGTTACATAAAATCAAAAAGAAAAGAAAAAGTTATTTCGGCTATCGCGGCTTTTTCTCTCGTGGGTATCGCTTTAGGTGTTGCGACCTTGATAGTAGTAACGTCTGTTATGAATGGATTTCGGAAAGAATTCACCGAACGTGTTGTCGGATTTAATGGTCATATAGCGATGCACCCAACGACATATGTCGTTGAGTACAATAATATCGCTAGAGATATTACCAAAATGAAAGAAGTCGTTTCTGCTGTTCCAATGATAGAGCAACAAGCACTTTTGTCGAATCAAAAAACTGTCAGAGGTTCCTTGGTGTGCGGAATTTCTGCAGCTGATTTATCTCAAAAAAAGCTTATTGCGAACAATATCATTACCGGACAACTAGAACATTTTAATCAAGAAGATGCGATAGTTTTAGGAGATGCACTTGCGAAACGTGCGAGGATTAATCTCGGCGATGAAGTTATCGTTATCGTTCCGAAAATGGATGAAACGGGAATCGGTGTTGTTCCGCGTAAAAAGACTTTTAGACTAGTTGCAACTTTTGCTTCCGGAATGCATGAATATGACTCCTCTGTTTCCTATATACCGCTAGATACAGCACAAAAGCTTTTTAAAATGAAGGATTATGTAACATCTATCTCAGTCTTTGCGAAAAATCCGATGGAGATAAACGCTCTCAAAAATACACTCAATCATAAATACGCCAATAAATTTGTACTTACTGACTGGCAGAGCAGCAACAGTTCCTTTATGAAGGCGGTTGAAATTGAAAGAAACGTTATGTTTTTGATTTTGACCCTCATTACTCTTGTCGCCAGTTTCAATATTATTTCGTGCATGATAATGCTAGTGAAAGATAAAGAAAAAGATATTGCGATTTTACGAACAATCGGTTTGACACGAAATTCCATTACCAAAATCTTTTTTACCGTTGGCGCATCAATAGGAGTATCTGGAACATTAATCGGAACTTTGCTCGGCCTATTGTTCTCGATGAATATTCAAAAAATTCAGCATGCTCTCGATGCAGCGTTTAATACCAAAGTATTTTCTCCTGAGGTTTATTTCCTCACCAATTTACCTTCGTTAGTCCGACCGATAGATGTTTTGGTAACGGTTATTGTGTCACTTTTGTTATCATGTTTAGCGACATTATATCCGGCAAGAAAAGCCAGCAAATTAAACCCAACTGAGATATTAAGATATGCATAACGATATAATTTCTTTAGAAAACATCAGCAAGCAATATAACAAAAAAGATGCATTCGTTTTAAATGATGTTTCGTTATCAGTAAAAAATTCAGAGTTTATTGCGTTACTTGGACCATCGGGTTCAGGCAAATCCACGTTGCTTCACATCGCAGGATTATTGGACAGTCAGACTGCTGGAAACGTATTTATTAATGGAAGGAATACTGCAAAAATTTCAGATAATGAAAGAACATATTTACGTCTAACAAAAATTGGTTTTGTTTATCAATATCATCATTTATTGCAAGAATTTACCGCCATAGAAAATGTCATGCTTCCTATGTTAGCAGCTAAAGTAAATTCTAAAACAGCTCGAGAAAAAGCAAAACATCTTTTAAAAACTGTAAAATTAGATAGCAAATTCGATTCTCTTCCATCTGAACTTTCAGGAGGCCAAAAACAACGAGTCGCAATTGCGCGCGCATTAGCGAACAATCCTGTACTTTTGTTAGCTGATGAGCCCACAGGAAATCTTGATCCTGAAACTGCCGTTTTGGTATTTGAAGACTTGATCGAAATTATGCATCAAACGCAAATGTCCGCGATTATTGCAACTCATAATTATGAACTCGCAGATCGTATGAATAAAAAGTACTTTATTTCAGAAGGACGGCTATTAGAAAAATGACGCCGAGTTTTATTCACTTACGATTACATTCAGCATATTCATTAGCCGAAGGCGCAATAAAAACAGAAAAGCTGATTCATCTTTGTGAAGAAAACAACATGCCGGCTGTCGCTGTAACAGACACGAACAACTTGTTCGGTTCAATGGAATTTTCCATGAAATGCGCGGAGCATGGTATTCAGCCTATTATTGCATGCCAATTAAACGTTCAGCATCCGAAAAAAATAGAGCGACCGACAAACGTTTTATTGTACGCGAAAAACAAAGACGGTTATCAAAATATGATTCAGCTTATCTCGAATTCATATCTGCATTCGTCTTCTGAGTTTTATCCCGAAGTATCTTTAGATTTGCTCGCGAAATATTCCGACAATTTAATCCTTGCTACTGGCGGAATGTTTGGTTCGCTTGGTGCATTACTTTATGAAGATGACATCGATGGCGCGAAAGAATATCTGAATTTTTTAAACGAACACTTTAACGGAAGATTATACGTCGAATTATCCAGACACAATAAAGAAATTGAAAACAAAATAGAAAATGCAGCAATTTCCTTAGCATATGATTTCAATATTCCGCTACTAGCAACAAATAACGTGTGTTTTTCTAAACCAGAAGATTTTAATGCACACGATGTTTTGATTTGTATTTCTCAAGGGCGAACTATATATGATTCCGATAGACAAATGTCCTGTCCGGAATACTATTTCAAAACGCAAGATGAAATGTGCGATTTGTTCAAAGATATTCCAGAAGCTATCACAAATACTATAAATCTTGCACATCGTTGCAGTTTTATGCTGACGAAGCAAAAGCCTCACCTACCAGTATTCGTGCCGGAAAGTGGTAAAACTCAAGAACAAGAATTACGAGATATGGCGAATGAAGGACTGGAGTTCCGTTTACAAAAGTTCAAAGGGCGTGAAGATTTTGATGAATTGCATGCACAGTATTTCGAACGGTTAAATTACGAACTCGGTGTTATAGAAACGATGGGATTTAGCGGATACTTTTTGATAGTCGCCGATTACGTTCGTTGGGCAAAGTCACAAAATATTCCGGTTGGTCCGGGAAGAGGTTCAGGAGCCGGTTCGATAGTCGCTTGGTCTATCAAAATTACAGATATCGATCCGATAAGATTCAAACTATTCTTCGAGCGTTTCCTAAACCCTGATCGTGTTTCCATGCCAGACTTCGACGTTGACTTTTGCCAAGAACGCCGAGAAGAAGTTATTGCATATGTTCAGAAAAAATATGGTTGGCAGTCTGTAGCGCAAATCATTACTTTCGGAAAACTTCAAGCTAAAGCCGTCATAAGAGATGTTGGAAGAGTGCTTGCGTTGTCATATGGATTCGTTGATAAAATTTCCAAAATGATTCCATTTCAACCAGCTAATCCTGTCACTTTGCAGCAAGCTATAGATTCTGAACAACCATTAAGAGATTTAATCGATTCAGATCCGCAAGTAAAAAATTTGGTAGAAATTGCATTACGCCTTGAAGGATTGTATAGAAACCCTGGAGTACATGCCGCCGGTGTCGTTATCTCCGATAAGAATTTGCAAGATGTCGTTCCACTCTACAAAGATGCGAAATCGACTATGCCAACAACTCAATTTTCCATGAAATATGTCGAAAGTGCGAGTTTGATTAAGTTCGACTTCCTTGGATTGAAGACACTTACAGTTATACAAAAAACATTGGATTTAGTGAAAAATCGCGGAGTTTATCTCACTGCACAAGATATTCCGCTAGATGATAAAAAAACCTTTGACCTTTTGAAATCTGTCAATTGCGTCGGAATATTCCAAATCGAAAGTGGCGGTATGCGGGATGTATTGAAGAAAATGCAACCTGACAGAATTGAAGATTTAATCGCTCTTGTCGCGTTGTATCGTCCGGGACCGATGGACGATATTCCTAAATACATTGCCTGCAAACACGGTGAAGAACCAATAACTTATTTACACGAAAAAATTGCACCAATTCTGGAAGAAACCTACGGCGTTATGGTGTATCAAGAGCAGGTTATGCAAATTGCACAAGCCGTTGGAGGTTACACCCTAGGGCAAGCTGATATTTTGCGTCGAGCAATGGGAAAGAAAAACAAAGAGGAGATGCTCGCGCAAAAAAAACGTTTTATTGACGGAGCAATTGAGCGCGGAGTAAAAGTTGAAATTGCTGAAAAATTGTTCGAACAAATGAACAAATTCGCAGGATACGGTTTTAACAAATCCCACTCTACCCCTTATGGCGTGCTCACCTATCAAACGGCGTTTCTGAAAGCTAATTATATGATAGAGTTTTTCGCTGCTATCATGACGCTCGATATGTCCAATACTGACAAGCTATATGGATACTATCAAGATGCGCTTGCTAACGGCATCAAAATAATCCCGCCTGATATCAATCTATCAGAAGATGAATTTGTCGTAGATTATGAAAACAACGCGATTATATATAGCCTTGCCGCATTAAAAGGAAGCAGTGCGTACGTAACAAAAGCAATTGCACAAGAACGCAAAGAAAACGGAGATTTTAAATCCATATTCGATTTTGCTGAGCGTATGTCCACGAAGAAATGTCTTAATCGCCGTTTCGTGGAAAACTTTATCAAGGCCGGTGCTTTCGATAAATTGCATCCAAACAGAAAGCAATTGAACGACGCGTTAGATGAAATCTTATCCGTTGAAGTTTCTCTTGACCAGGGATGTTTATTTGAAAAAACGGATCCTATATTACCTGATACCGGAAAATGGGATGAAACTGAAAAATTACAGCATGAGTTCGCCGCTGTCGGCTTTTATTTATCTTCTCATCCGATGTCGCAGTATGAAGAACTGCTGAAAAAATTAAAAATTCCAACTCTAATAGAAGCAAAAGAATTAACAAAAACGAAGATAGCAGTAATTATTAATGGCGTAACATTTAAGACGACAAAATCTCAAAAGAAATTCTGTGTATTGCTAGTTTCTGACGCATCAGGCGCAGCAGAAGTTACACTGTTTTCTGATGGCATTGAAAAATATCGTCCTTTACTGGAAGTCGGAAATGTCGTTGTAATGAATGTGACCTGCAATAAGAATGAAGACCAAGTTCGCATATCCGCAGATAAAATACAAAAGTTTGATGAAAATTTCTCTTCCGCTTTTGAAACTACGCGAAACAAAGAGCGAACATCCTTCCGCCCGAAATCACAACCTGAATTGCTAGATATAAAAATCAGTAGCAAAAAACAGCTATTAGACATAAAAAATCTCATTGATAATTTTAAAACCAACGGTAATTATTCTCTGCAGTTATCCATACCGATGGAGCATAAAAAAATTATATTACCCGGTACGTATTCATTATCATCTTATGATATATTGGACATCCGAAACGCGGTTGGCGCGGATAATGTTGTAATAACCACAAAGAGCTAAAATATGATTGAAAAACTTTATGATTGGATGCTGAAACAAGCAAAGAGCAAACATGCCGTTCATGTGCTAATGCTTGTATCATTTATTGAAAGTTCTTTTTTCCCATTACCGCCTGATCCTGTTCTAGCGATAGTAGTTGCAAAAAACAAACATCGTTCTCTGTATTATGCTTGTATGTGCACATTGGCGTCGGTACTCGGTGGATTCCTCGGATATTATATCGGTTATGCATTTTTTGAACTAATCGGCTCTAAGATTCTTGTGTTTTACGGACAAGTGGATAAGTTTAATGAAGTAGTTGAAACATTGAATAAATGGGCGTTCTGGATTATTTGCGCAAAAGGACTGACGCCTATTCCGTTTAAAATTGTCACAATCGCCAGCGGCTTCGCGAAAATAGATTTAACGACTTTTGCCGTTGCCTCCTTGATTACCCGCAGCATGAGGTTCCTCCTTCTGTCATTTATATGCAAAGCATTCGGCGAGCAATTTTTATCCTTTATCGAGAAACATAAAAAGCTTACAATGATACTGATATTGGCGTTTGTCGCCATAGGGTTTTTGTTGGTGAAGTTGTTTGTAGGGTAAAAATGAAGAGTATTTCTGGTAGAGTTATTTCAACGTTATTTGTGTTATGTATTTTGGGAGTAATGGGAGGAGGCTCTCTGTATGCTCAATATGGGTTGAATTACACGCCTTGTCAGTTATGTTTGGCCCAAAGATACTGCGTTGTCTGTTGCATTATACTAATGTTGCTTGCGTTGGCGCTGCATAGATTTCCTCGTCTCTATCAAAGAATAGTTGACATTACGTGCATCGGATTATTTCTTGGTTTTATCGCAGCTATGTATCAGCTATTAATACAATATCGTATTATCCCAGAGCCAGATTTTTGTAGAGTAAATTTACCTGTTAACGTCAGTTTGGAGGAACTAGAATCGATAATCCGCCAGAACACCACCGTTTCATGCGCGAACTTTGGACCAACTGTTTTAGACTTTCCAATGAGCGCATACAGTGCTGTCGCGTTTATGTTTATATTTGTATATTTTTCGCTCACATCCAATAGTGAAGACACTGAAGGCTCTGAGAAATAGCTTATGCTTTTTCAAAATTACGATGTGCTTTTATACCAGAAAACCGAAAGTCCGACGACAAGTCGTTACGATATTCTAGGCAAGCTTACGGGCGGATTTTCTCCTTCTGCAGGTGCTGTTGTAATAGCGCAACCGCGTTCTGCAATATTTGTAGACGGAAGATATACACTAGCAGCGCAAAATTGTATCGATAAAAATAAATTTGAAATCGCAGAATTTAAGAAAAGTGCCATAATAAATTGGATAAAAGAAAATATTTTAGCTGGCAGTACTATTGCATATGATGCTGCTTTTTTCTCAATTGAAGAATTGGAATTTTTTACAGCAAATTTGAACGAATACCGTTTTCTTGCAATAGACTTAAAACAGGAATTGGCCCCCCCCTACTCTTCTGCGCAATTAAAATTAATAAATGTTCCAACTGATAATAGCATCGATAAATTTGATTTCATTTACAAAGCCATTGAAGAAAACGAACTCGACGCATATTTAGTCAGCGATACGTGTTCCGTCGCTTGGTTACTAGATTTTCGAAATTTAAACGAGAAGTTCACGCCGGTGTTCGTCGGTCATTTGCTAATCACCAAATCACATGAGATTTTTCTTTATACAGATGATATTTGCCCGATAAATTTAGCCACAAAAACGCTATCGGCATTATTAAAAGACATTTCTGTTTTTGCTAAAGTCGGAGCCGATAAAAATCAAACTCCCGCGACAATAAACTGCAACAATTTAGTTCATGTAAACAATCCGTGTGCATTACCACAGTCGATAAAAAATGACGTAGAGGTTGAAAACATCAAAGTTGTAGCAAAAAAAGATTCTGTCGCTCTGATCAATTTTCTGCATTGGTTTCATAATTGCGAAACTCCGATATTTGAACTAGATGCCGTTGAAAAAGTTCATTATTTTAGGGCACAGCAGGACGGATTTATCGGAGAGAGTTTTGCGACAATTGCCGCCGCAGATGAAAATGCTGCTGTTGTGCATTACGCACCGAGCATTGAAAGCAACAAAATCATCAAAAACGTATTATTGCTGGATTCTGGCGGACAGTACAAATATGGAACAACAGATATCACACGAACAATAGCCTTACATTCCCCGACGTTAAAAGAAAAATTGTATTACACATTGGTTTTAAAGGGACATATTGCGATTGCAAATGCGAAGTTTCCAAAAGGAACGACAGGTGCGCAGCTGGATTCTTTCGCACGCCAATTTCTTTGGCAGTATAACGCGGATTACGGTCATTCGACGGGACATGGAATCGGATATATGCTGCATGTGCATGAAGGCCCTGTCGGAATTTCAAAAAGCAGCAACGTCCCCTTGCAATCAAACATGCTGTTATCAAATGAACCAGGATACTATCTGGCTAACAATTTCGGAATTCGTCTTGAAAACATGATGATCGTGCAAAACGCATCCAAGAACTTTTTAAAGTTTGATACTATTTCTCTTGTTCCATTTGATGTGAAGTTCATAGATTTTAGCTTACTGACTAGACCTGAACTAAATTGGCTAAGAACTTATCATAAAAAGATACTGACCGAACTCGATTTAGAACCGAACGTCCGAAATTGGGTAAGACATCAGATTGCGGAGTAGTACATTTGATTTTTTTTATGCGATGTGATACCTTTCCCGTATTTCAGTATGGTTTTCGTAGTAAATCGTTGTAAATTTTTGGTGCCGTGTGTTCGGGTACCATGAAACGTTTAATGTGAAGGAGATAAGAGTAATGCATGTGGTCGCTTGTGTTGTCTCAATCCACGCAAACAATGGAGTGAGCGAAAATGAGTAATATGAAAGTTTATAAAATTGCAGCTATTTCGTTGTGTGCGTCAATAGCGGGGGTTGTCCAAGGGTGTTGTGTTATGCCAGATACAAGAGCTTCTGTATCAGAGAGACCTGCACTATCATTAAAATCGGTAGCTACACAATTAAAAACCGAGTTGCGACAAATTAACGATGATGTTGCTAAACTGCAATATGTTGATATTGAAAAGCAAAAAAATATAGCTCTAGAGAAGATGAGGGATGGAGTATCAGGAACAGAGGCAGATTTCTTTGAAGAAGATGCGCGTTCATCTCTCCTAAGAGAAATGAAAAATATATTTGAGTATTTATCATCAAAAATCGAAGTATTCAAATCTATAGCAGAAAATTTTAAAAAACTACTTCCACCATCAATCTCTTTCGAAGAGGCAAAAACGGGGGCGCTAAAATTTTATCAGGAGACATTACGCGAATTTCCGGAACATTGGGAAAAAGTTCAGAGGATACAAATCTTTGAAGAAGAAGGAGAATTTACTGACAGTGAATCCTTGTTGCATGACCCAAGGTCAAAAAAGCCTATAGCATCAAAAATATCAGAAAGGCTGTGTCCCGCTTTGTGGTGTGTACAAACTAATCAAGAAATAAGAATTTTGGATACAGAAGTCTCTGAACTAATAAAACTGTTCAAGGACCGCTGGTTAGCTGATCCCGCGCTTATGTTAACCGATTTCAGAGTAAAAATAATTTCCGGCATTTCACTCGGTTCCGGTACAGTAGTTCATGAGATTGGACATGTATTGGGTGATCACTATGGTATGAAAACCTCGTTGGATGATCCAAGCAAAAAAGGTCTCAATCAGAATCAAGAAAGTAGCTCTGTACTGTTTGAAGTGCTATATAATTCAGTCTTAGGCAAAACAATGCGATTGTTGCAGATTTGTAACCATTTTGAGGCATTTGTGCACGTGATGCATGATGCGTTTTCATCAAGTAATTTTGATTTATATTGTGTTTGTACAGCCTATCATTACAATCCAATTACGCTTATCTGTCAGGATGAGTATATAACAGCTCTTTACAGGGCATTCAAATTACGCGACAGAATTAACAGCGGTGAAATTTCCGTTATTCAAGGGCTTGATGAAGCAGTTTTTGGTGCAGATCCAAATCTAACTATAGAGTCATTATGTGAATTAATAGACCGATTGAGCGAATAACTCTAAAAATAAATCCGACTCCGAACCAAACGGAGTCGGTGTGTTTTAACTCATAAAATCGTGCTCTTTTCCTCTTTACATCCTATTATACAAATAACTCTTGGTAAGTTCCGTTTCGAATTTCTGTTTCAGTTCAGCGTTTAGAAGAAACTCGATATCGTCTTTGCGTGTGCCGATGTGAATATCACCGAAACTTTTATCATAAACCTTTTGTTTTATCGCCGATTGCAGTAGTAGTCGGACCAGAGGTATAAAGTCCAATCCTTCCCAAAACGATTGTTTATACGTTGCGTACTCCTGCAAATTTGCGATGTCGTTATTCTCGCACAGAAGAGATATTTTTTTCAGCAACGAAAGCAAATCTTCGTCTGTATTATTAATAATCTCGGAAATTTTATTTGCTGCGACCGCCGAAACATTCGGCATTATCATTTTAATTATCGATTGCAAAGTCAGATTGTTTTTGAAAGATGCCACGGCGCAAAAATCTCTGTCATTCACAAAAAAATCCGTTATCTTTTTCGATTTGGCGTAATCTCCGCTTTCCAAAATAAACAGCTTATCGGCGTTGCCCAAATAGGGTTTAATTTTTTCCAGATGACTATCTTCTGCATTACGAACACAAAAACATGAAACGCTTGAACCGAACAAATCACATTGCTCGCTGATATTTTTCAAACATTCCGAAACGGAACAAAAATGGACATTAACGTCGGAAAAATTGTTACGCAAAGCACTGGTAGCAAAATCGCAAAACGCGCCGAAAGTTTTTTTATAATTCCCGTACAAATAAAAAACTCTGCCGGGTTGAAAATGCCTTTCATTGATGTTTTTAAATTCGACTTTCATTCAGCAAAAATATCCTTATATTTTCCGTAATTCTGCGGCTTAATTCTCGCAACGCCGCTGAGTTATTTCTGCCGTACAGCGATAACACGACTTCACCTTGAGCGCTGGAAATGTTGCTACTCATCGAAACAGAAACCGTATTTTTATATATCGGATTGCGATTTTCATCTTTCAACACAACATTTGCCGCGTAAGAAATCAACACTCTTTTGGCGTTACCATCATCCGCAAAAGCAAACGGTTTTTCTGTTATATCTATTGTTGTAGAGAGCACATAACGCTGCTTTACAAACTGCAAATCTCTGAAGTCGCTACGCAAATATTCACGCAGCTTTTGCCCTTCTCTTTCTGCGATAACGTCTA
>JAILGW010000106.1 GCA_024696365.1 Alphaproteobacteria bacterium
AGAGTAAGAAGAGTATATGTCTGAGGAGTTGAAATGAAGAAAAGTCTGTTTTTAGCCTCGTTACTTATTTGTAATGCCGCTTATTCAATCACGTTAGAAGAAGCGTTGATTTCAGCTTATAATAGTAACAATGAATGGTTCGGCGATCAGATTGATAAAGAAATAGCAGACGACAGCTATCAGCAAGCATTACTTACATTTTTGCCTAGCGTTAACGGCTCTGTGGGAAGCACAAGGTCAAAAACAGAACGTGAGGTAGGAGGCGATACAAAAAGGACTCTTTCAAAGTTCGGTATAACTGTAAGCCAAAACTTGTTTAATGGATTTTCTACCGTAAATACAGTTAAAGCCGGAGATAATACAGCTAAAGCAGCATTCCACAAATTGAAAAACAAAGAACAAAATTTGATCATAAATGTGATTGATGCATACCTCAGCGTTTGGGTCGGTCGCGAAAAGGTTGTGGCGTTACGAAAAAAAGAAGAGAACTTGAACAAAACGCTAGAATCGCAGCAAGTAGCGCTTGAAACTGGCGCAGGCACTCAATCTGAAGTGGCTCTTGCGAGCGCAAACCATCAGAAGGCTATGTATGAAAGAATAAACGCAGAAACAGAGTTATTTACTGCTGAATCAAATTTCAAAAAGTTAACAGGAGTAGAGGCAGGAGACAAAATTGATCTTCCAAATATTAAAATATCTCTGCCCGACAGTCTTGAAAAACTGATAGCTGTTGCTATGAAATCTAATCACGGTATTTTGTTTTACAAGTATTCTGAAGAAGCAGCAATCAACAAATTAAATGCCACGCGAGGTCGTTTGGCTCCATCCTGTGATGCAGTACTACAGGCTGGAAGAAATCTAGATAGAGCAACTCACCATAACGGTCCATATTCATCTGAAGTCTCAAAGGAAAGAAATAACACTTACTCTGCAGAAATCGCCGTTACAATTCCTATTTTTGCAAATTCATCCTCAGGAAACACGTATTCGGCGATATCTATAGCAGAGAAAGAAGCATTAAAAGCAAAATTTTCAGCAAGAGACGCAATTGCAGAGATAAAAAAAGAATGTGTTGTCAACTGGAATACGTATATTTCGGCAAACGCAATGATCGAGGCGAGCCGTTCTGCGGTAAAGAGTGCAGAACTTAGTTCTGAAAGCAACATCGAAGAAAGCGATTTGGGATTGAAATCCAACACCGAGGTTTGGGTTAAAGAAAATCAACTTCTGGAAGCTCGAGTTGATTTAGCGACATCTCAGAAGCAGAAGATCATGGCGAAGGTTAAACTTTATGCACTTACCGGAAATCTGAGCTTGAATTCTATATTAAAAAGGAAATAGAATTACAAGAGGGTATGAGGAATAGAAATGGTTAACAACAATCCGGAAATGTCGCTTGATGAGGTTCTGTCTTCCATAAAGAAGATGGTTATAGATACAGAGCCGCCTGTTTTAGAACTGACCGATATGGTCTCTGAAAACGGTAATATCGTAAAAGTGAAGAGCGGCACAGAAGCGTCATCATCGGATATGGGGGCATTTTTAAAATTGATACAAGAAAACGCGAATACGCCCACACCAGTTAAAGAAAAATCATCCAGTTTCTCAGAGTCTCAAGCAACGACAAAATCTCAGGATAAACCATCTTCTGATTTTTTAAAGACAGTTGCTACTCCGTTAGTTCGTGAATGGATAAATGAAAATCTCCCAAAAATCGTAAAAGAAATCGCCGAACAAGAGATAAAAAAACTTTTGTCACGAAGTTGAGAAATCCTGAAAACACTTGGCTTTTAAACAGATCTTGTTTTCTTCGATGAGCTCACTTTAAAAATTATTCGGATTAAAAAAAACCTGGCGTCCCCTAGGGAATTCGAATCCCTGTTGTCGCCGTGAGAGGGCGGTGTCCTAGACCACTAGACGAAGGGGACATTTGAATGCATCATATAACACGAAACGCTTTCAAGCAAGAGGTCTAACGTGATTTTTGAGTCAGAAAATCAGCTTTCACTCTCTTCAGAAGAAACTTCTTCTCCAACACTTTCCTCAGCTTCCAACTCCGTTTCATCAACGACAGGAACACTATTATCTGATTCAAGCGCTTTCATCTCGACCCCTATATATGGATTATAGGTATCCTCTTCTTCAGATACATCCTCAATATCTTCAAGCAAATCTTCCTCTGAGGAAAAAGTTCGAAAATTTTTAATAACGCTCTCTTTTAAGTCTTCTGTAGAAACTGTTCTTGCAGCAATTTCACGCAACGCTATCACGGGTTTTTTCTCGTCTTTATCCTCAACGGTTATCTTATCTCCCGCAAGAATCTGGCGAGTCCGTTGTGCTGCTAAAACGACCAAATCAAATCTGTTTTTTACAACTTCTTCGCAATCTTCGACAGTTATACGAGCCATTTTCCCCTCATTCGAACCTATGGTGAGTTATTTTATCGGATTGCTCTTTGTCATGCAATAGTCGAGAACGAATTAATAACTCCGATAATTACTGGTCCCAACATAACGATAAACAAACAAGGCAAAATGAAAAACATCATCGGCAGTGTCAACAAAGTCGGCGCCTGCGCGGCCTTTCCCTCTGCTTCCAGCATTCTTTTTTGACGGGACTCAACAGCTAAGTCACGCAATGACACCGCTAATGAAGAACCGTATTCTATGGATTGGCTTAGCGTCTTTGAAATAGTTTTTATCTGCAAACTGTTAGTTCTATTTTCAAGATTTTCAAACGCAACTCTGTGATCCGGAATCATTTCCAGCTCGATGGACGTTAAAGTCAGTTCATCCGCCAATGTCGGATTAGAAGTTCGCATTTCTCGCGCAATTCTTTGTATTGAACGATTCAAATCAAGCCCTGATTCCGCACAAATAACCAAAAGGTCGACAAGATCTGGAACCCCATGTTCTATCGCGTCCTTACGTTTGTTCGCCAACATTTTTATATTTAAATTAGTTAGTTTATGACCGCCGTAAATCCCAAAAATAAAGGACAGAAAAAGGCTCAAATAAAACGGCAAACCAAAGTCATTCGTAGTTAACACCAAAAATAGTATAAAAAATAAGGCAATACACGATGTAACTTTCGTCTTCATAAACTCTTCAAGAGCTGCATCATGCCGCTTTCCGGCTTGCAACAACAACTCGTGCATTTCATCTATCAACGATTGGTTTTGATTGGCGATAAAGTTAAGAATATTACTGTCAAACAACGGACCTTTACTGGACAATCCGATATCTTCATTAAATTCATTATCTTCATCGTTTCTCTCTTGCCCCGAGACTTTTCTTATACGCGTACGCATTCGGTATTCACTTAAAATTCTTACTGCCAACCGTTCAGAATACGGTTTGACCATCAAAAATGAACAAATCGCAACTATAAAGCATGTAAGACTAGACAAAGTTTCAATCATGTTACACCTTTATTTTCGTGGCCTTTAACATAAAGAAAACACCTAAAACAAACAAAACAATCATAAGTCTCAGCAAAAATTTGCCCGAACTTGATGTTGTGAATTCTTTTAAATGGCTTGGATTAAGTATCGCCATAATACCTGCAAACACGAAAGGCAGCGCGCTTATAACTATAGCTGACATTCTTGCTTCTGCCGACATGGCCTTTAACTTTAACCCTAGCTCTAACCTTTTACGAACCATAGAAGATAGATTTTGCAGAATTTCACCCAACATACCTCCGTTTTCCATCTGCAACACCAATGCAACGACTAAAAATCTAAACTCTTCAACACCGATTTTATCTGCAGCTTCAACAAAAACCTTTTCGGACTCAACACCTAACTCTAACTTCTGACTCATAATTCTGAATTCACTGGCAATCGGATCCTTCGACTCCATACTGACCAGCTTCATAATACGGTTAATGTTCAAACCAGCTTTAACGCCTCGAATCATCATGTCTATTGCATCTGGAAACTGTCTTAAAAAGGCCATGCGTTTGTTGTTTACCCGCATAACCAAAAGGCTATATGCCAAATACGCCCCCACACACATACCAATTGGCACTCCGGTAAGCATATTGAGAAAATTAAAGTAAACTATTATTGCTGAGAGGACAGTTCCTCCGATAAAGCAGCACAAAATGAATGAACCTACAGTCATATCCGTCAAGCCACCTTTCAGCATAATCTGACGAATATTTGCTATAACCCCCTTTTTCGCAACCGTTTTTTCGCTTAACTTTCCTTGTTCTTTGGAGAAAGTTGCCGTTCTATTACTAGCTTCCTCCAACAAATCATCCTGCTGATGTGCTAATATTGCTACCTTCGTTTGTAGTTTTTTCTCAAATTCTTCTTCTTGCTCAGAGCGATTCATTAGGCTGAACACAACCATAAATGTTACAAGAGACAATACAAAGAAAAAAACAACATCAATAATAGTCATTCTGACTCTCCGTGCCACTATTTCTACTTGTGGCTTCTTTCATGATAGTTAACAGCTCTTTATCAAGACCGTATACGATTGCTTTTTCAAGAAACACCGGTTGTTCTGTCTCTGCTGCGAATCGTCCTATAACCTTATGCTCAGACGTTTCGCCCATTGGCACAAACTTAAACAAGTGCTGATAACCTATATCTCCCCTTTCTGTCATACCGGTCACTTCCACGATTTCCGTAATTTTTCTGGAACCATCATGTAGACGTTCTGTTTGAACGACCATATTGATAGCACCAGCAATCTGCGCTCTCACTATCTCGCTAGGTAAATCGAATCCTGACATCGCGACCATGTTTTCAAGTCGAATAAAAGCTTCACGCGCTCTGTTCGCGTGGACTGTCGACATAGAACCATCGTGACCTGTGTTCATAGCTTGTAACATGTCGATACATTCTTCACCACGAACCTCTCCTATGACTATTCTATCAGGTCTCATACGAAGAGCGTTTTTCACAAGGTCTCGAATAGTAACTTCACCCTTACCTTCAATGTTTGCCGGTCTGCTTTCAAGTCGAACCACATGAGGCTGCTGTAATTTCAACTCCGCCGCGTCTTCGCAAGTTACAATACGTTCGCGCGGATCTATCAATTGCGATAACGCGTTCAACAAAGTCGTTTTTCCTGAACCAGTACCGCCAGACACAATAATATTTAATCCGCAAGTAGCTGCGATTTGCAAAACACGAACCATTTCTTCTGTTAAACTTCCATGTTTTGCTAGTCCCTCTAATGTCAATGCTTTTTTAGAAAATTTACGAATGGAAATAGACACACCATCCAAAGCAATCGGCGGCACCACAATGTTAACACGGCTTCCATCAGGCAAACGAGCATCGCAAAGTGGGCTAGACGTATCAACTCGACGCCCTACTCTATGCGCGATACGTTGTGCAATTTGCAACAAGTGAGAATCGTCCCTAAATTTAATACTCGTTAATTGCATAACGCCCCCACGCTCAACGTATATTTGATGAGGGCCATTCACAACGATATCCGAAATAGTGTCGTCCGCAAGTAAAACTTCAAGCGGTCCTAAACCGATCATATCATCGACAAGTTCTCTTGCTATCGCGATTTGCTCACGTTTAGTAATCTGAGCACGACGCTCTTGCGCATAGTCAAAAATGAAGTTTTCAATTTCAACGCGCAACTCTTGAGGACTCAACTTGAACGCAGACGCCAAGTTGATTCGGTTAAGCATAGTATCATGTGCTTCTTTGCGGAAGACGGTTAATAGAGGCGACTCTTCAACAGTGGAAAAAGTTTTATCAGTTGTATTGTCATTCGTTTCGGCCATAACCTATCTCCGTTTTGTTAATCTCCGAGCACACTTTTGATTTTCTGGAATATCTGTCCAGCTTTTTCTTCAACTTTATCTAATGTCCAGCCTTGTTGCTCCTCAATTTGTTTTATGATAGCTGCATTATCTCTTTTTCCGAGAATATCATCTGTTATCTCTTCTAATGACGCCGCAAGAGAACCTCCCGACGCTGCAACAGGCTGACCTATATTTGCCGCAGCCAATGCTAACCCTTCATCCAAAGGCATAATGTAATCAATTTTTCTATCGATAACTTGCTCGAATGATTCTTTAGGCAAAGCGCCACCACTTGATAACCCAACCTTGTTCGCAACAATAGATACCTTTTTCTTTTGTTGCGTAGTATTCAAATATTCCAATAATCTAGCCGTATTTTGCGCAGATGAAACGCTCATTTCTGTTAAAATAATGAAGGCATCTGTTTTATCCATGCATAGTTTATTAATTGCACTTATTTCACGTTGTGAATCTATCAAAATATAGTTAAATTGACGTTTAATAATATCCAACATTGCTTCAAATGCATCAATGTCGACATTAACGCCTCTTACTAAATCCACCAATCCGCCAAGATAATACAATCTATTACCATGTTTTCTCAAAATAGTTTCCACGAAATAGTCGTCTATCTTATCTGGTGACTCGAGAATATCCAGATAGGCGTTTTCCGTCTTCAAGTCCAGCATAAGATTTGCTGTCCCGTACAAAAAATCTATATCCATTAAAAGGGTACGTTTAAAATGCTTATTTGACAGAATCCATCCGACATTTGCTGCAGCTGTTGTCGCCCCTGCTCCTCCGACAGAGCTGATAAATTGTATCATCTTGCCGGTCTTCACTACTGACC
>JAILGW010000077.1 GCA_024696365.1 Alphaproteobacteria bacterium
CAACTTCTAAGAAACTTTTAATTCTTGAAATATTTTCTACGGACACCCCTATTTCTGATAACGTCTTATCGAAATCTTCAGGTGTAATTTTATCTAGCTTATCAATTAGTTGAATTATAGCCTGGATCTTATCTTCTGTTACAAGAGTCAGCAAGAATCCTTGCAGTATCTTTCTGTTATTTAGCTTAGTATGAAATCTTGGAATTCCTAGCGCTCTTAAAACTTCGATAATAACAGAAATAATTTCAGCATCATGCTCTATTGATAATTCTGTATCACCTACGATATCAATATCACACTGATAAAACTGCCGATACCTCCCGTATTGAGGACGTTCCCCTCGCCACACTGGAGACACTTGATACCTTTTATGAGGAAATATTAACTGTCCTGAATTTTCAGCCACATACCTTGCAAGAGGAACTGTTAAATCAAATCGCAACCCTAAATCTTTTTTAGTGGCGGTTTCATCTGCCAACCTGTAAATACCGTAAATCTCGTTATCGTTGCCCTTAGCCAAAAGAGTACTTACACGTTCGACGGCAGCAGTATCCATTGGAACAAAGCCGTGCTCTTCGAAATGCTGTTTTATTAATGAAACAACCTTGTTAAACACTATCTGTTCATTTGGTAAAAACTCAGGAAATCCCGAAATACTGCTCTTCATGAAAGCCCCTTACAACACTTGATTCGTAATCAATACCACAGATGGTACCAGAAAACTATTACCATAAACTTAACATGCAGGAAATATTGTGCACATGTCTTGAGGCGAAGCGATTTTTTGTGTACCTTTCAGATGATGCGGTCGTAGCTCAGTTGGATAGAGCACGAGATTCCTAATCTCGGGGGCATGGGTTCGAATCCCCTCGATCGCACCACTACGGTGTTTTAGTTTTGCGATTTAATTCAACCCTGGCATTTATTATAGCGTCTAACGCAACTGTCTTAAACAATATCAAGTTTGAACCCTGAAATATTTCTTCCGCAAAGCTTCTTAATGTTTGAATGATATCATTTGTTAACTCCCCGTGTTCCACAAGAATGTTTTTCAGTTTTTTCCCTTCTTCTCTCAAATCTTACATGAATTCAATTGCTTGACACGCATTACGGAATTCACGCACTACAGAAGACATTATGTCTGCCTGTGGAGCTTGTATAGGTGATAAAATTCCGCAACATACTCCACAAATAGAAGATATCTTCAAAAAAATTTTTCTTATCATGTTCGTGTTTCTCCTCGTTGTTTTTCAATTTTAAACAAATTGTTTGCAATATACAAACGATATATCTCAATTGATTTTTCAATAGCGTTTTTGTTACTATCCATCGGAGTTTTGAGAGTATGAGCTTGTTCATTTTTGTTTTCTTTGCTGTCTTGTACGTTATTGCAGGATATGTCAGCGCGAAGTGTATCTATATTGCCACAAAACAAATGTGGTTAGGTGTTATAACGGTCCTTATGTCAACAACTTTTCCATTCGCAATGAGTCTCATGCATCTGGGAATTCCGTGCAATTGGTTTCTCAATATATGGTGTTATATCGGGTACATTTCCATCGGATTTTTTATGTATTTCTCAATGTACTGCTTGTGCGTACTTGCCGTATGGCTGTTTTGGGAAAAATTGAACCTTCAGAAAGCGTTTTTGTTTGGCATTGTCGGTGTAGTTATGCTTTTGTGTTACGGGTATTTCAACGCCACGAATCCTCGTTTAAAGGTTATCGAAATTCCATCAGATGTTGAAGCAAAAATTTGTTTTGTCGCAGATATTCATGTCGGTTCTATTGGCACAGTTAATTTGTTAAATCGCACCACGAATTTAATTAACTCTACAGATGCTGATTTTGTAATTTTCGGTGGAGACACATTGGATCTGAACGCATTGCTTGAATATAAGGATGAATTTCTGAAATGTATGGCTAAGATACATAAACCTAAATTAGCAGTAATAGGTAATCATGAAATTTATGCAGGCATCGCAGAAAGTATTGACGTTATGAAGCAAGCCGGTATACGGGTATTGTTAGATGAATCACAAAATATCGGCAATTTAACCATAGTTGGACGAATAGACTCTACTTCCCCTCAAAGAAAACCTTTGTCGCAAATCATGCCGCAAAATCCAAAAAATGTAATTGTAATTGACCACGCCCCGAAAGAAATAAACGAATCTGTAGAACAACATGCAATGCTGCATCTATCCGGGCATACTCATGATGGACAAATGTTTCCTATGACCTTTGTCACAAGATTTAAGTATGGCACTAAAACCGGAGTATTACGAAAATTGCAAAACACATATTGCTATGTCACCCCAGGTGCAGGATTCTGGGGTTCTCCATATCGTATTGGAAACCATCCGGAAGTCGTACTTGTACTTCTCAGGCGTCGTTGACCGTGGATTCTACAGAAACTCTAACGCACATTTCGTAATTGACAAACAATCTGGCGCTTGTTACTGTTTTGGCAAGATTTCGGAGATATTATCTTGTTTTTTCTATTTATAATTCTATACGTTTTTGCAGGATATATCAGCGCAAAGTGCATTTATATCGCCACAAAACAAATGTGGTTAGGCGTTGCAACAGTGCTGCTATCGACGACCTTTCCGATTGCAAGGCGCCTTATGCATTTTTGGACTCCATCCAATTGGTTTCTCAATATATGGTGTTACATCGGATACATTTCCATCGGCTTTTTTATGTACTTCTCAATGTACTGTCTGTGCGTACTTGCCGTATGGTTGTTTTGGAAAAAATTGAATCTTCAGAAAGCGTTTTTGTTTGGCATTGCCGGTGTAGTCATACTTTTGTGTTATGGGTACTTTAATGCCATGAATCCCCGTTTAAAGGTCATTGAAATCCCCTCAGACATTGAGGCAAAAATCTGCTTTGTTTCGGATATTCATGTCGGATCTATCGGAACGGTAAAATTACTAAACCGCGTAACTAATCTCATCAACTCTACAGACGCGGATTTTGTAATTTTCGGTGGAGATACGCTAGACTTAAATGCCTTGCTCAAATACAAAGATGAATTTTTGCAGAGTATGGAGAGAATAAGAAAGCCTAAATTAGCAGTTATAGGCAATCACGAAATTTACGCCGGATCTTCAGAAAATATCGAGTTAATGAGGCAAGCAGGTATTCACGTATTATTGGATGAAGCACAGAATGTCGGGGATTTAACTATTGTCGGACGCATAGACTCCACTTACAATCAGAGGAAAGCTTTAAAGGAAATTATTCCCGCTGACGGTCATAATATCGTAGTTGTCGATCATACTCCGATAGCGGTTAGTGAGTCTGCAAAAAATCATGCGATATTGCATTTGTCTGGGCATACCCATGATGGGCAGATGTTCCCCATGAATTACGTGCCTCGCTTTAAGTACAACATTGAAACAGGCGTACTACGCAAATTGAGAAACATGTATTGTTATGTCACTTTCGGCGCAGGATTCTGGGGAGCCCCGTATCGTATCGGAAATCACCCCGAAGTCGTACTGATACATTTAAAACCAAGAGTGAAATAAGAGCTTTGTATTGAGCTTGTGTTCTGTGCTACACTACCTTTGAGTTGAGAGTGTTGGTTTTGGCATGCAAAAAGAAGACCTGGTTATTTCATTAGATAATGTCTCTTTGAGTTACGATGACGGAGCTCCCGTTCTGAAAAATATTTCCCTTGAACTTCGAAAGAAATCTTTTCATTTCCTAACAGGTCCGAGTGGTGCAGGGAAAACGTCTTTGTTGAGATTGCTGTACATGGGAATTAAACCGTCGGCAGGAAAATTGAAGATTTTTGATAAAGATGTCACGGAGATGGACCAGAACGAACAATGTAAAATGCGCCAGCGAATTGGAGTTGTGTTTCAAGATTTTAATTTGCTCAATCACTTGTCGGTGTTGGATAACGTTGCATTGCCGTTAAAAGTCATCGGTGAATCGAAAAAACGCAGAGAGCATCAAGCAAAAGAAATCTTGGATTGGGTTGGACTTGGCGGTTGTTTCAACGCCTTTCCGGATACTCTTTCAGGAGGTCAAAAACAGCGTGTGGCAATTGCTAGAGCGGTTATAGGACGCCCAGATATTTTGCTGGCAGATGAGCCTACTGGAAATGTGGATGAAAAAATAGCCAATAAGCTCATGGGATTATTTTATGGTATGCATAAAATGGGAACATGCGTTGTTGTTGCGACACATTATCGGCAATTCGTAGATAAGTTTCATTATAATGAAATTGCAATTAATGGCGGACGATTAGTAACAAAACCTCATATCAAAGGAGGACTGTAATGAGCTTATCACTAAAACACGATTACGATTTTAATTTTCAAGCAGATAAATCTGACCGTTTTGTCGCGTTTATTTTCGGATTTTTGATGTATTCTGTAACTATCGCGCTGGCGAGTTGTTTTTTTACGAGCAATCTCACTTCGGAATGGAAAGAAGCATTAAACGGCCATCTTACTGTCGAGTTTCAAACCCGGGTTGACGGTGCAGAAGAGATATTAACTCCTCGCCAACATGAAGAGATTACAGAAATAATCAAATCACTTCCTGGCGTGCATTCTGTAAGAAGATTACGAGATTCCGATATTTTGAAAATTTTGGAACCGTGGCTTGCTGGCACTGCTATTCCTGATGATTTTCCGTTTCCGGTAATATATGACGTTGAAACAGATACGGAGTCCAGTCCTGATTTGTTAGTACTGTCTGAACAGTTATCTAAAATCTCTCATGGGGTAAAAATTCATAATCATGCGAACTGGTATGCTCCGATTATGAAGATCAGTGATGGTCTATTCGTATTCGCGATTTTATTGAGCATTCTTGTTGGTATTACTGTATGTACTACAGTTATTTTTATAACGAAAAAAACGCTCAGCGTTCACCGTAATATAGTCAAAATTTTGCAACTGATCGGCGCCAACAATTCATACATCGCCTCGCAATTTAAGAAGTATTACTTTTCCATCGGCGGTAAAGCATCTCTTATGTCAATTGCTTTGAGTCTCCTGACAATATTTGGAATTAATTACGTTACTGCTACCGATTGGTTGAATTGGGCTATGTTAAAGTACGCTGGTGGCGCTATCGTCATTCCTTTTGTCACGATAATTATCATTATGATTACATCACACCGCACAGTACTATTCTTTTTGAAAAATGACAGGTGGCTGAGTTAATGATAAAAAGAATATGCGAGTGTGTTGCTGTTTTTGTCGCGGTATTGCTTTTTGCGTTCTGCATTTTTCTGGCAGACGTAGTGACTTATGACAGTGAATACCCTGTAGACAAATGCGACAATATGGTCGTTCTAACGGGCGGAAGACACAGAATTTCCTACATGTTGCATATATTAAGTAAGCACAGACCAGCGAATATATTGATTTCCGGTGTTTATGAAAAAACATCACTGCGCAATATCTTTGGAGACGTTGATTTGAAGGGAATTCATGTCGCTCTAGGTAAGCAAGCTAAAAATACTGCGGGTAACGCTGTAGAAGTAAGTGAATGGGCAAAAGCTAACGGCATCCATTCTATAATTCTTATTACATCTGATTATCATATGAGAAGAGGCATATCGGAACTGCGTCATGTGGATCCGAATTTAAAAATTTTCCCGTGCGCGGTTAAGTCGCAATTCGATTGGTATTTTCTGCAGAACTGTTCAAAAGAGTTTTACAGAATGATATATGTATATTGGAAGAATTTTTAACGAGGAATTATGACATTTCTCAGATCTCTGATCTTTAATATCGTGTTATTTTCCGTGCTGATAATCGGCTTGATTATCGGAATACCTTGGCGTTTTTTTGATGGTCGATACACTTGTATATTTTGGGATAAATTTTCACGAATTCTGCAAGGGATTACATCTATTATCGGCGGCATTTCCTGTAGATTTGAAAATGAGCAGTATCTGCTAAAGGAACCAGCGGTCTATGCGTTTCGCCATGAGTCGATGTGGGAAACTATGATGCTGATTTACAAGTTTAAGTTTCCTGTATTTGTGTTGAAAAAAGAGCTACTTGACGTACCACTGTTTGGTGTTATGGCAAGAAAATCAGGAGCGATAGCCGTAGATAGAGAAAACGGCGTCAGATCATTAGCAGAAGTTATGAAGAAGATGTCGGAAGCAATTGCGGCAGGTCGGCCGGTCATCATTTTTCCCGAGGGCACGCGTGTTCCAACCGGACAACATGTGCCTATAAAGCGTGGCATTGCCCTCTTTTATAAAAAGTTAAATTGTCCAATTGTTCCTGTTGTACACAATGCCGGCAGGTTTTGGCCGAGACGTGGTTTCATCAAGCACCCTGGAACTATAACCGTTAGATTTTTGGAGCCGATTGTGCCGGGACTTTCGCAAGACGAATTCATGGAAAAATTAAACAACGTGTTTAAAACAGAAGTAGAAAAATTAAATTCTTTGGAAGGTTAAAATGTCTTTTGAAACGACTTTAGATAAGATTTTAGAGCGATATGAAAGTTTAAAACAGCAGATGCTCGAGTGCGTAGATGACTCTGAGAATTTCATAAAACTTTCGAAAGAGTTTGCGAATCTTGAAGACTTTGCTGCAGTGATTAACAAATATAAAAAAGCGAAAAATGAATTAGCGGAATTAGAAGAAGTCATACATTCCGACGATACTGACGCAGAATTCAAGGAATTAGCAACATCAGAAGCTGAATCGTTAAGAGCGTCCATTCCGCAGTTGGAAAAAGAAATCAAAATTATGCTTATTCCGAAAGATGTTACCGATGAGAAAAACGCTATCATCGAAATCCGCGCGGGCGCAGGCGGAGACGAAGCTGGATTATTCGCAGCGGACTTATTCAGAATGTATCAGAAATATTCGGAATTCCGCGGTTGGAAATTTGAAGTTTTATATGCGCATGAATCAGGTATCGGCAGCATAAAAGAAGCATCTGCGTCAATTACAGGAAAAGGCGTATTCTCGTATTTGAAGTTCGAATCTGGCGTGCATCGCGTGCAAAGAGTTCCTGTGACGGAATCCAGTGGTCGTGTGCATACGTCGACAGCTACCGTAGCGGTTTTGCCGGAAGCTGAGGAAGTCGATGTAAAAATCGATGAAACCGAGTTGAAAGTTGATGTTATGAGAGCTTCGGGCGCAGGCGGTCAACACGTCAATAAGACAGAAAGTGCTGTTCGTATTACCCATATTCCTACGGGGATTGTCGTTGTGCAGCAGGAAGAACGGTCGCAACACATGAATCGCTTGAAAGCTATGAAGATTTTGCGTGCTCGTTTGTATGAATTGGAACGCCAAAAATTGCACAACGAAAGAGCAGATAATCACCGTTCGCAAATCGGTACGGGCGATCGTTCGGAGCGTATTCGTACTTACAACTATCCACAAGGACGTGTTTCTGATCACCGCATTAATCTTACGCTGTACAAATTGCCGCAGATTATGGAAGGCGCGGGACTGGACGAGATAATTAAAGCGCTTGTCGAATATGATCAGGAAGAGCAAATCGCCAACTTTAACGAGGAAGCGTAGTGCTTTCCTCTAAGGATTTAATTGCGCGAAATTCCGACGTACCCGTGAAGGATATACGTAAACTTATCGCGAAAGTAAAAAACCTTTCGTATGAAAAAGTTGCATTCGACGCAGATTCCGTATTTTTGAACACCGAGGAACAGGAGCAATTTCAACAGTTGTTAGCGCGCTATCGCAACGACGAACCTATCTCTAAGATTCTCAACAGCAGAGGATTTTGGAAATACGATTTTTTTGTGAATGAAGACGTACTCGACCCTCGTCCTGAAACCGAGTTAATTATCGAAACAGTACTCACGCTATTTAATACCTCCGAAAAATTAAACTTTCTGGATATAGGAACGGGCAGCGGATGCATCTTATTGAGTCTACTGGGAGAATTTGAAAACTCCGCTGGAACTGGCATAGATATCAGCGAAAAAGCAATCGCTGTAGCACGTAAAAATCAGCAGAAATTGAATATTAAAAACGCGAATTTTGAAAACGTAAGTTGGAACAATTTTGCTTCGTCAAAGCAATTTGATGTCATCGTCAGCAATCCACCGTACATAAGAACATCCGAAATAGCATCACTGGATAAAAACGTTCGCAAATACGATCCATTATTGGCACTTGATGGCGGAGAGACCGGACTGAGACCGTATCAAGAAATTTCCGCACTCGCGACACATTGGCTGAAACCAAACGGATATATAATCTTCGAAGTCGGATATAACCAAGCACAAGCTGTCAGCGAAATACTTGAATCAAACGGATACACATCCATACAAATCGCCAAAGATCTGGCGGAAATAGATAGAATAGTCTACGCCAGAATGAATATCTAAACTTATCGCCTATCCCAATTTCTCGCGGATAAGATTCTCGGTGTTCTCTATTCCGTAAATAGAAGCATGAAGCGGTATCATAAGTTAGCACAATCCGACAACGAACATTATTTTCTGTCACTCAGATCTACTTTGGAATCTGATGTCTTCTTGCATTTATGAACTTGCTTTTTGGTTTTTATTGCAGTATACATTATTTGTCGATATAGAAATATATCGTTAGTTGGGCTTAGCAGTGATTCGTAAAAGTTTTGAAGGAAATCGCAGATGCGATTTTTCAGATTAGTAGATAGAAAGGGATAAAATAATGAAGAAAGTACTATTTTTAATAGTGGCGGCATTTGCTGCGAATTTGGCAGAATGTGCCGTTATTCCAACAGCTAAAGTGACAGAAACGCGAGGCGCTTTGCCTGTTGTTTCAATGAACGGCCATAGAGTGTTAGGCATTGTAAATGAAGGAGGCGCCTGCTGGTTCAATGCAACCATGCAATTTTTTCATGGCATTCCTGAATTTAGAGCTTTGTTGTCTAAGATAGATGCAGTTGCTAGTGTAGTACATACTCGAGGGCTATTATTACATAATTTGATAATGTCAATCTTTAATCAAATAGACGGAATTGATGACCCCACCAGATTCAATATATCAGATTTACACCAAAGGCTTGTTTTGACTATACAACACTATTGTCCCGAGTACACATCAGACGATCTTCCGCCTATACGAACCAACCCAAAAGTAGGCGGTGATGCAAGCAAATTGGCAACTGGGCTCGTGCGTTCTTTGGAAAAAGAAATATTGGGGCTATTCTGGGAAAACAAACGCCAACACACTTTCGAAGTTGAAGACTTGTTTAAAAAATTAGAAGAACAACCGAATGCAAAAACAGATTCTGTAATAAAGAAAATGAAAGGGGCACCTAAAAATTCAAAAGCAGAAAAGGATATCATTGAGTTATATCAGCGTTTCTGTAGTAACATGTATTATATCGCAGAAATAACACCGATATGTCCAACATGTTACCATCAAGAAGTCGTTAAACTTAAACGAGGGGTTATTCGTCCTAACTTGAAAGAGCAGTCTGATCTCAGCAGCCTACCAAGACGACCGCAATGTTCAAAGTGTCATCCAATTGAAGCAGTAACTAAAATTTTTAGACAAGGAAGTACTGATATCTTTCAAGTAGTAAACACGTATCCTGATAATTTATCGTTATATACTGATTTTGTTGCAACTGACGCTAATTTTGCTCGCATGCAAGCAGCCATGATAATTTGTGTACCTACAGATCCGAAATTAGCGGGAGAAAGACATAGCATGGCTGTCGTGCGTAAGGATGCCTCTCATATCTTAGTAATAAACGACATCGTAGTGGCAGAATACACTTGTGATTCGTGGCATGAATTAGAAGAAATAATAAATAGATTTAATAGCGATGATAGATTTCATTTTACTACACCATTAGAATTTAAATGTGTTGAAATGGTTGCTTTTAGTTCTTCACCTGTGCGCTAAAAGATTTTTTAGATTAATAAACAATTTCTCGGCGAAGGTCGTTTTTCAAAGCGGCTTTCGCAGTGATCGAAAAATTAGTAAATTCCCAACTTTTCGCGGATAAGATTCTTGGTGTTCTCTATTCCGTAAAGCGCGATGAACGTTCCCATGCGCGGACCGTCGTTTTGTCCGAACAGAATGCGGTACAGGGCATTGAACCAATCCTTCAACGCGGCGAAATCATGGCGCTTACCAACTTCGAAAACCACCGTTTGAATTGTGTCGCCAGTTGCATCTGCAGGCAGTTGTTTCAGTTCATTCAACAAATCCGTCAACGCTTCACGCTCTACGTTAGTTGGAGTCGCGTAATTTTTAGAATTCTTCACAAAATCCTGATAGTAGTTTATGGCATGCTGCGCCAATCTATCGAGGAACGGCATATTCTCAGGCGTCGCGTTTGGGAGATACTTTTTAATAAAGCCCCATAGTACGTTCTTATCATCAGTATTGCAGACGCTCACAAGATTCAGCAATAACGAGTACGAAATGTCCGACTCAGGTTGCGGCGGATTACCGTTGTTGATGTGCCACGCGGGATTATCGACCTGCTTGCTCGGCTCCTGCGTCGTAAAGTTTCTCAAATTTGCGACATAATCATCTATCTGTCTCGGAATAACGCCGAAATACAGTTTCTTCGCACTCTTTGGCGATGCAAACATAAAGTTTGCCAAGCTTTCTTGCGGAGCATATCTCAGCCAGTCATCTACGCTTAAACCATTTCCCTTAGACTTGGAAATCTTCTTTCCTTCCTCATCCAGAAACAGTTCGTAGTTAAACCCTTCAGGCGGAGTACCTCCCAGAATTTTGCAGATTTTCGACGACAATTTGACCGAATCAATTAAATCCTTTCCGGACATTTCATAATCGACACCGAGCGCAGTCCAGCGAGCCGCCCAATCAACCTTCCACTGCAATTTGCAACGACCGTCGGTGACAGGAACTTCCGCGAGACTTCCGTCTTCATCTTTGAAAACAACCGTTCCGTCGTTGACGCGATATTCCTCAATATTGACCTGCAACACGCGCCCTGTCTTTGGAGAAATCGGCAGAAACGGACTGTAAGTCGCGGCGCGCTCTTCTCTCAAACTCGCCAACATAATGTCCAAAATCTCTTTGTGATGCTGCAACACCTTCAGCAATACCTCATTAAATCGACCACTTTTGTACCAATCGGTCGCGCTTTGGAATTCATACTCGAACCCGAAAGAATCCAAAAATTCCATCAATTTATTATTGTTATGCTCACCGAAACTGTTGTGACAGCCAAACGGATCAGGCACGCTTGTCAATGGAAAACCGAGATATTTCCCGACCAGCTCTTTGTTCGGAATATTGTCAGGCACCTTACGCAAACCGTCACGATCATCAGAAAACGCGAACAATTTCGTCTTTGTTCCCGTCAGACATTCAAAGGCGCGACGGACATAAGTGGTGCGAGCAACTTCGCCAAATGTACCGATATGAGGCAATCCAGAAGGACCGTACCCCGTTTCAAACAGAGCATATCCCTTCTCCTTGACACTTTTTCGTTCCAATAACTTTCGCGCTTCCTCAAAAGGCCAAGATTTCGCGTTTTCATAAACATCAGCATTGAAACATTTTTGTGTCATTTTTTCCTCAAAATAAGTGTTTGGATTATATAACCAAATCTTCAGTTTTGAAATAAGGTTTGACGGGTAAGTTTATTCCTTTTTTAGGAAAGTAATTTTTGGTACTATGCCTTGTTTTGTGTGATTTTGTGAAAATGTTTAAAAAATTATATGTTTTAGCGTTATGCCTTGCTTGTACCGGTTGTGTTGAACAGAGATACAAAAACGAAAAGCCCGTCGATACAACGTTTCAGAATAAAGAACAAGATGCCGCAGCCAAAAGAATAGCTCACTTAAATATGACGGTAATCGCAGCAAGTTCCGGCATTAACAAAGGATATATCCACGCAATGCAAATTCTGAAAAATGAGTACGGAGCCAATATACCTTCACACGCTTTCACAAATAAGAACATAATACATTGTGCGGATTCTGTACAAAATCGTCTCAAATTCATGCAACAAGCTATCAAATCACCTCAATCAATTATATGGACAATCCAAGGAGGCTTTGGTTCGGGTTTATTACTCGCCGAAATGAACAAATGGCCTGTGCCAAAAGTCAAGAAAACTCTTATCGGTTTCAGTGATGTTACAGCTCTAGCTCTGTTTGTATCTCAAAAATGGGGATGGCGAGCAATTCATGCGCCAGTGTTAGCTCATTTGTCTGAACCTGCATTTGCAGAGGAAAAATTTGCGACATTGCTAGATATTTTAGAAGGAAAAATTCAGAAATACGATATAAACGAAGTTTGTCCATTGAACTCAATTGCTCGTCAACGAAAGACAGTTAGCGGACGTTTAATCGGAGGAAACCTGACACTTGTAGAAACAGGTATTGGTACGTGCTGGGAAATGCAGGCCAAAGGCAATATTCTGTTCTTAGAAGACGTAAACGTAAATTCATGGCGCATTTATCGCTCATTATATCACCTGAAGGAAAGCGGAAGATTAAATGGAGCAAAAGCGTTAGTTTTAGGAGATTTTACGAAGACATATGCATCGCAAAAAGAAGTTGTTGATACATTAAAAATGTTTGCGAATTCATTAAACATTCCGGTTTATATAACAAACCGATTCGGACACGGAAAGCACAACATGCCGTTAATATATAACGCAAAAGCTGTGTTGCATGATAACAAAATGACAATACATGTGGAGTGATTTACGCGTTTCCTGCTGCTAGGTCAAAATACAAAAGCCCCTAAACTACTAGAGGCTTTTTGATGATGGTTTTATTTTGTTCGCTGCATTATCAGCCACTTAGCTAGTATAGGCTTATCCGAAAGCCACCCGGGCTCAGGGCGCGGAAGCACAGTGTTCAACATCCTCTCTATGTTCGAAAAGTCACTGGTATGGATATCCACAGAAACCTCTGTTTTTCCCAACAGACCATTTATCTTTGCTGTT
>JAILGW010000103.1 GCA_024696365.1 Alphaproteobacteria bacterium
AAAACAAATATCGTTTCCAGATCATTCACCATTTTCAGATGAGGTTTTGAAACGATTAATTGAAGACGCAAAATTGTTCGATGCTCAACTTATCACAACAGAAAAAGATTTTATGCGAATTCCTGAAAGATATCACCAATTTATTTCTTTTATTCCGGTAAAGGTAGAATGGGCAAACGAAAACCTGTTAAACAGCTTATTATAATTTTGCATTGATATATAGCGGAGTAATTGTTGAGTTTTCGTTTAATAATTCTGTAAACTGCAACAAGTGTTTAGCCTCACGAAAATCCGGAATCTCTATCACATTCAAATCACACGGTAATTGTTCTCCGATGATTGTAGAGTCTTTCGGAAATAAGTCGTATAACTCATCATACGGCGCAACTCCAATACAATTATCTTTTACTATTTTATAATAAGCCTGATTTTTTTCACTTTTTATAACGACGACTAAATTATTCGAAAACTGACCGTATACCTTTTGAATAACATCGAAATAACTTACGCTTACAGACGGAATATTACGCGCAAGTGCCACACCTTTAGCAAAACCTTGTGCAACTCTTATGCCAGTAAACGACCCTGGCCCTGATGCTGTTATTACTCCGTTTAACTTTTTAATATCAATGTCATTTGCCTTAAGTAATTTATTCGCTATGTGAACCAAATTAGCGGCAGCATCTGCGTTTTCGTTAACTTCATAAACTCGATTTTCATATTGCACAGCGACGGAACATCTTTTTAAACATGCCGTAACTGCAAGAATATTTTTCATTTGAACTCCACACAATTATTGTTCACTCGTATCGCTATCTCACCTTTTAAAATACGTAGTGCGATATCTCCAAAAATTTTTCTGCGCCATCCGAACAGGCATTTCACATCGTATTCACCGTTAGCTATTTTTTCCAACTCAGATGTAGTTGCGATGATGTGAGAGACGACATTTTCTTTTTGCGAACACACATCTAACACTGTTTTTAATACATCAACCACGATATTGTTTCTCGCGGAAAAATCTTCAATCTCTATTTTATCTGCAATACTCTCTGCAAACTCCAAAAAATCCAACATTTGCTTTTTTGCATGTCTCGAATGGCGCATCATTCGAATAAAAGTTTTTCCCCTCTTACATATCGCTTTTAAAACATTATCCCCCGCGATATCTCGCGGATGCACACTTAGTTGAGCAGCTTTCTCTGCACGCCATTTTAAAAGTTCCTTTAAAATAGAGGTATTATTTTTACCGACAGAACCAAACAGCAGCATTTCACTGGAGTCATCTGCCAATTGTTTTAATTCATCATCAAGCCAATTATCTCGTTGTAATTCTTTTAACTTTTGACTTTGCTGTTTATATACTTCTCGTAAATATAAAACGTCTTCCGCAGCATATTTCAGCTGTCTTTTACTTAACGGTCGCTTCGACCAATCACTCATCGAATAATTTTTCTTTAATCGCTTACCAATATACTTCTGGACTATTGCTTGATAGCTTATGTCGCTTGTCGTACTGAGTATCATTTCATATAGCTGCGTATCATAAAAATTCCGAATATTAATACCAGCAGCAGATAATATTTCTATATCTTGGCGCACCGAATGAAAAACTTTTTTAATATCTTCATTTTCAAAAATCGGATTCAAAAAAGTAATATCTGCAGAAGCGCAATCAAATATGTAAATTTCATTTTGTGTAGCTAACTGTAAAGAACACAGTAACGGTGTTTCCAAATTTTCTCTGATAAACTCCGTATCAACCGTAATAAACCTTTCATCAACCGAAAGATGCAATATTTCTGCTAGTAAATTCTGTGAAAATTCCGTATCTAACGTTTCTATCAGGTGCATTTACATTACCTTGTGATACGCGTACTCCAGCCATGGTAAGAATTTTTGTAAATCTTCTTTTTCAACAGTCGGACCGCACCAGACACGCAAATGCGGTTTTGTCCAAATATGACCGAGAAAATCAAAACCGACTTTTTCTTGTTCGCAAATCGCAACGATTTTTTTCAAAAACTTCCACTTTTCATCTTCCGATAGGGCTTGATATTTTTCAGACACTATATCGAAGCAAGCAATATGTCGCGCGCGATATTTCTCATCAACTAAAAATTTAAAATCGCTCTGACCGGAAATCCAATTCTCGATGACCTCATAATTTTCCGCTGTTTTTTTTACCAAAAAATCCATACCGCCATTTGCATCTGCCCACTGTAAGGCTTCATAAAAATCTTCGACACAAATCATTGACGGTGTATTAATCGTAAAACCTTCGAAAATCGCTTTATTAATTTTTTTATTATCTGCTATACGGAAAATCCTTGGAATGCCTCTTTGCGGCTTGTATGTTTCCAAACGTTCAACAGCTTTTGGGCTTAAAACTATCGTGCCAAATCCAGCTTCTCCGCCTAATCCCTTTTGCCAGGAAAAAGCTACTGCATCCAATTTTGTCCAATCCAAATCCATAACGAACGCTGCCGATGCCGCATCGCAAATTGTTAGTCCTTTCCTACCTGTTGCTATCCAGTCTGTATTTTTAAATGCAACACCTGAAGTCGTAGAAGACAAACAAAAAACGCAATCTCTATCGAAATTGACGCCACTTGTATCCGCCATTTTCGGAAATTTCTCTTTGAAAATGCGAACATCTGAAATTTTCAACTCATCAACGACATCTCTTGCCCAATGATTACTAAAAACGCAATGTGCAATAACATCTACACCGTTAGCACCTAACAAAGACCAGAGTAATGCCTCCATAGCGCCTGTCGAAGACGCACTGACTATTCCCAAAAGATAATCTTGCGGCAATTTTAGAATTTTCTTTTGCAGATTAATAACGTTTTGAATAAGTTGCATCCCGTCAGCGGATCGATGCGAACGCCCAACAAGACGCATAGAAGGCACTTGCCAGCCCGCGCGTTTCGCACAAGGACCGCACGAAAAATTACCATGTAAAGGTTTATTCATTTTTTAATGCTCAGCCTTTGCCATCAGCCGTTTAACGTAATTCTTCGTATCGTTAAACGCACGCATATTTTTCACCTTATGCGTAGAAGTTTCAACCGGCATCATTTTTACATTTAACGGATTTAAGAATTTATTATTTCTAGCCAACTCTAGGTGCAAATGCGATCCCGTCGAAAAACCACTAGACCCGACTCTACCGATTACTGTCCCTTTTTTCACGAACTTACCGACTCGGACATCGCATCTACTCAAATGCGCATAGCGGCTAACATAACCCGATGCATGTTTAATATCAACACACCGTCCATACCCGGAATAGTGTGAAGCCCTTGTCACTACGCCATCATAGATTGCCATAACAGGCGAACCGTAATTAGCTTTTAAATCCACTCCGGTGTGCAATTTCCATGTTCCTAAAATTGGATGGCGTCTCATACCAAACTTCGACGTCACAGACAAACGGCCATACAATGGTTGACCAAACGCTGTGCTTTTCATCGGAGTCGCGACCTTTGTACCATCTTCAAAAAAATACTCGATCTTTTTGCCGTTTGACATACCATAAATTGCAGCTGTCTTCTTCCCCGTCGAGATTCTTGAATACAACAATCCCTTCTTAATGTCGAAAATAATTTCAAACTCACTTCCTTTTCTCAAAGAACGTCTAAAATCTATCTTTGAAGACAGAGTATGAATAACGCTATCTACGACTCTAGCAGGAACTCCCAATCTGCGTGCATCTGTATAAAAATTGGAATTAATTCTGCTCTTTACAACCTTTGCCCCAGCAAACTCACCTTTGGTTATTGTCTTTAACGAACTAAAATCTGACTTAGATGCAGCAGCTTCTACAGGGAACAATGCAGAATAATTAACACTGTTTCTCAGCAACTCATTGCACAATGATTCTTCTTCACGCAGACTTTGCAAAGCATTAAATGTAGTCGTTTCTTCACACTTTTGTGAGACATTCTCAGAACAAACTTCAAACGAAGAAGGATCACTCACTTGAAAAAAGTCAAAAAAAACAGGGGAATAAGCGAGAACCATCAAGGCAACTCCGCAAGCTATCCTCACACGAGCAGAAATATTTGATATCGTCAATTAACCCCCTCCACAACAAACTGCGAATCCAAGCAGTATGCTATCCTAAAAAACAAGGAAATGCAACCGGCATAATACATTAAAATTCCGTCATTTATTCGAATCTGCCATCGAATTTACGTTTATCCTCTTCAATCATTTTTTTGATTTCTGCTTTAGACGGTAGCTTGATGTTCTGCCCCAAAAGAAAATCCCAAATAACCGGATTCATAATGCTTTTTGCCCCACTAGCGTCTTCCGTTATTTCACCAACCAATACTCGATCTCCGATTTCGTATAAATCAATTCGTATCAACGGGAATTGTTTTGATAATTTCGACGCTACTTCTAACATCTTTTGATAATGTTTCGGACGTGGAACATTATTTTTTTCGTGATTATCTGCCTTAATTGGAAGGGGTTTCCAATCGCCTATAGAATAAAAAGAAAACGTCTTTGTATCCACGTCAGTATTCTCTTTATTTTTCAACTCCAAACAGTAAGCGACAATCGGTTTCCCATAAGAACAGAAAAACTTGTAATCGACTAAAGGCTTATCTACAGTACCTAATAACTCCTCAGCAATTATACGGTTCTTCTTTATGCTCTTCATAACCGGAGAAGAACAAAATTTCTTTAATTTTTCGACAGTCTCCTGTATGTTGAGTTTCCTTTTATCCTGAACAACGATAACTTCTCGACCGAAATTTCCTCTCACACTTTTAAGAACAAAAGTGTTAGGCAATTTATCCCAGTCAATATCTTCCGGCTTATCCCAAGCCCCGAATAATTTTACGACATGCTCATTACCGACAACCTCAGCCACATACTTTTTCGCAAGATATTTCGTGCCGATGATTTTTGTTATCGGAGATTTCAAGAAATAATTTTCAAGCATATAGGCAACTTTATCGTTTAAAGTCCGGGGATTGTCATAATCTGGAAGATATTCTCCGCCTTTTTTCAAAAAAGCTCTTTTACGAGGATTAACAAAACAATCTTTCAATTTAGAATTACTCATTAAAACTGATTTTATTTGATTATAATTCTGAGCAGCCTCTTCATATTCACAACACAATTTAAAGTGTTTATACGATACAAATACCAATGCTACAGCTAACACGACAACAGCCA
>JAILGW010000107.1 GCA_024696365.1 Alphaproteobacteria bacterium
TGAAATTTTCTGCCTCATCATTTAAACTTGCGTCATTTGCACGCACATCCTTGGCTTCTTGAGGCTGAATCTCGTTTCCATTTTCTGATACATTTTCTTCAGCAGAAACTTCCTCTCCAAAAGCATTTCCATAAAGGCATAACGCAAAAGCTATAACTCCTGAAACTACCAAACCACCTTTTTTCATACTTATACCTCCAACTACTACATTCCCGTCTTCTCTACTACTTGTTATTTTTCTTCTCCTTTGCCCCGACGGCCTCACCTGTGACATCTTTTTTTGTTCCGTCTTCGTTAAATGTTATCGATTCTGATTTCATTTTCCGGTAAATCGTAACAGACTTGCGACTCGGCTCTTGTTCTTCTCCAACTGTCTTACCACTAACAAACTCGATCTTTCCTCCAGCTGGATTCGCATTACCAGGCTGCTCCTCTTTGCCTGAAACTCTACGCGGTGAAGAAGTTCTGGCACCAATAGCGTTCATATTTGCAATTAAAGCTTCCAGATTTTGCTCTTCCGCCTCTTTTTCTTCCCGCGTTTTCCGCATCGCATTTGCGCTACTAATCCTCTGCATATTATTGATTCCTTGAAGCAAGGCATCTCTAACCTGTTCATCTTCAGTAGAAAGTGATTCTTCGCCTGGTCTAACAATTTTGTCTTCCTGATTTCTAAGAGACACGATAATACCGTTACTACCGGCCTGCTCTATCATGTCATCGACCAAATCTTCCCGAACTTCTAATGTCAAGTTTCTTGGGGATAGGAGGTTGCTAACTGCACCAAGACCCGCGCCCAAATTGAAACCTTTTTTCTCTTCCGCAGTATCGCTTTTACTTTCTGTTACGCCATCAATTGCAAGAATTTTTAATGCAGTGTATTTATGGGTTATCGTTTTTCCCCCTTTTTGCTGCATAATCAGAACGTCGATATAATCCCCGATTTTTAACATGCTCGTCGACACGGCGGATTGCTGATTAACTGTAAAAGTTACCGCGCGCATTCCTTTTCCGATTACAGATTTTGCTTTTTCCTTTTGGACTCGTTGTTTTTTAGCCTCTTCTTCTGCTTTCTTAGCTTCTTGTTTTTTGCGTTCAGCTTCTGCTTTTTTGACTGGGTCTTCGTTAGTAAGCATCTGCAATGTAAGAGGAACCCCACTTGGGATATCGTTTGCAGCCCACATACGCAACGCATTACTGTAATCAGCACCATTATTCAGCGCGACACCTGTTTCTGTTTTTGCGATGAAATATGGCTGTAACGCTTCTTCAGGCCACTTCTTCCAAGAGAGTGCACTTTCTTGAATTTTTTGATCCTTCGCAATCTTGGTAGACACGAATAATACTTGCACCTCTTTTTTCTTGGTTTCTTTTACCATCAACGGTATTTTAGGCATGGAAATTTCTCTCTGTGAGGCATTATCCTGTTTTACTATAGTCCCCCCTGGTAACAAAAACCTCACCAATACTGTAATAACCAACGCGATAACAGTTGCTATTACTATCGGAAGAACGTCCTTTTTCTTATTCATGTCGTCACCTAGCTACCAAATTTTCAACTACCACGCAAAAACCTCCACAAGCCAAAGCTATTCCATATGGAATTTCTTGCCTTACCGAATTGAATACCGTTTGATCCAACTCGATATCTTTTCGCTTCATTCTATGAAATGAAAGTAAAGTAAAGTTTAACAAAATTGATTTATTTCGATTTTTATATAAATTATTTAGCGAAAGTATTATCTTTCTCCTGAAAAAGAAGAGCTTTCGTCCTGCAAAAAAATAAATTACCGCGACCACTAATCCGCCAGCAGATGTTCCACATAAGAAGGCAAAAAGGTGGTTTTCAGCAAGCAATATGAGAGGAAATAACAATTTTACATCTCCTCCCCCAAGTAGGTTGTAATAATTCAAAATAATTGAAACCAAAAGCACGCAAACTGCAACGATAATTGTTTCTGACAGGTTGTTTCCCAAAATTCCGAATATAGACGCTACTATATATAGTATCATTAAAGATAGGACATACTCATTTTCTATACGAAAAAATAGGAAATCGTTTAAGCTTACAATGATTAAAACAACAACAAATAATGCCCAAACTACCACAACATTTTCCTCATCTGCGTCCGGAATGTAGCATGCCTTTGGTAAATTTAACGTTAATATTCGGCACGCAACTTTAGGAAAAATTAGTTTGTTTTCACATAAAATTATAATATTCTAACAAATGAAGAGCGCAGGAGTTCAGATATGCCGATGTTTTCATTTAACAAATCTTCGTATGAATCTCGAATACTGAATGTGTTGCAGGATAAGTTTTTTATAACAGCACGACGAAATAAAATTTTGGCGAAATGGGCCGCCGGTCGTATGAACTATACAGGTGCGCAACTGTCCCAATATGTCAGAAGCGTGATTTTTGCATATTTAATCGTGCCCAATGATAGGAAAATGATAGAAAAAATTTTAGCTGATTTTAAGTCGGCCCATATCAACATTTCCGAAGAAGAAATAAAACTAAAAATCCACGCAATTGAAGGGCGTATAAAAAACAAAATGAGATTGAATCATGCTAGTTAATTTATCGATTGAAGGATCCATCGCGGTATTAAATATAAATAACCCTCAAAAATTAAATGCTCTTTCGACCTCTCTTGTTTCAGAAATTAGCGAGCAACTACAGGGCATAGAAAATCGTGCAAAGGTCCTCGTAGTTTCAGGGACGCCGAAGGCATTTGCTGCAGGAGTTGATATTAATGAAATAGCCTCATTATCTTTTGATAATGCGGTTCAAACAGATTTTATTAACGAACAGTGGGAAATTATTCGTCGTATCAAAATACCAACTATTGCGGCTGTACGCGGTTATGCCCTCGGAGGTGGATTCGAGCTCGCTTTAATGTGCGATATGATAGTCGCAGGAGAAAGTGCGGTTTTTGGTTTTCCTGAGATTAAATTAGGATTGATGCCTGGATTAGGTGGCACACAAATGTTAACCAAAATCGTTGGCACTAAAATCGCTTCTGGAATGATAATGACAGGTGAATTCATTTCTGCGGAAAAGGCGATGCATTTGAATATAGTAAATAATGTGGTGAGTGATGACAAAGTTCTGCCAACCGCGTTGGATTTAGCGCATAAGATATCTGAAAAACCAGCTGTCAGCTTAAAACTGATAAAAGAGGCAATTTTAATGTCACAGAATATCGGCATCACCGCAGGAATCAAAATCGAAAGGCAGCTGTTCCGTTCGTTATTTTCCACCACCGATAAAAAACAGAAAACTTCCGAATTTTTGAATCGACAGCATTAAAATGGTGATGTTGGCAATACATAATTGGTGACATGCAGAGGGTCTGTGCGTTCTCTTGTTTTTTTCAACATATTCCAAAAACTTTCTATAGGGGATACATCAGTAAAAAACATAGGAAACTTGTCTTTCGAAATTTCTATTGCTTGAAAATCTGTTATATCTGTTAATGCGTCTATTTTTCGCATACGCGGATGATGAAATTCGCCTTCTCCTAATACAACGCCTATCAAGGAAATTGGAGGAATAAACACAGGACCATTTTCGTCGAACAAGCCGGTTAACGGCAAATCCACACAAATTATGTTATTGTAGAGAATAGCTTTACCTAAAGCTGAACCGCTTTCAAAATCCCGCGCAATTCCTGCAAATAATCCGTCACTGAACGAATAGCAAATATTCTTTAATCGTCCAAGGCCAATGTCACTTCTCCTTGTTATTTCTGATGACAGTGGTTGCCCTTCTTTAGTTAGCATAACCGCATCACCGTTAATAGCTATGAATTGACTTTCTCCTCGATAAATTCTGTACATACCTTTGGGCACGGTTGATTCATCGATTATCAAGTCTACTATTAAATTTTTACATCTATCAAAAGGGATAAACGGAAGAGTATATGGTAGTCTTACTCCTCGCAACTGTTCATAAAAAGCGTAAATATCATTGACCAAATTATCAACAATAAGCGCAATGTTTCCTTTTTTTCCCACAAGTATACCATGAATTATATCATTAATTTTCCAAAAAGCGTTTTGTACATCAATGTTTTCATTATACTCTTGAATCTGAGAAAAAAGGTCGTCGAACCACTTATAACCGCCAGCACCTATGGCATTTGGATATTCTGCGGTGCTCAATAACCAAAGATTAAATGTTTTTATCTTATCTATACTTTCCACAAACTCCTTAATCATAATGTAGTATACAAACAATTGATATAAACTCTTTGGAATATACGATACATCCACCTCTGGACACTCTTGTTTAATTCTTGCCGTCAAAAATTCGCATGGGTTGTTCCTTATTTGTTCCAAGTCCTCTTCAGACAGAAGTTTTCTATATTCAGGTAGCTGAACCGTTGGAAGACTGTTATGCAGAATTATCAAATAGACCTCCAGTTGTTTATCGCCTAGTCTTCCGTTAAGTATAGGAAACATATTGGTGGCATCTATATCGCCCCCAAGCACAAAAGATGTAATTAATAAGAAAGCCCTCATAGGATACATGCTATATGTCCTTTTGCAGAACTTATACACAAATAAATTTCACATTGAAAGATGCTGTTTTTTAAGGTATCGTCAAAGGAAGATATTTTTAGGATATCGTTATGGAAAAGATAAAAGTTTACGGACGCCAAAAGGTAAATGGCTCCGTTCAAATTTCAGGAGCAAAAAATGCTGCGTTGCCGTTGTTTGCTGCGACGTTGCTTTCGGACAATGGCATGTGTCTGAAAAATGTTCCTCCTCTGGCTGATATCGAAACAATGACCGAGCTTTTGGAAAAGTTGGGAGTCGTTTGTATCTCCAAGCAGAATTCCATTTATGACGGTATCGTAAAATTCAAGACAGACGAAATTAGCAGTTTCACAGCCCCCTATGAAGTTGTAAAAAAAATGCGAGCGTCGATTTTGGTTTTAGGGCCTCTGTTGGCGCGATTTGGACGTTGTAAAGTATCTCTTCCTGGGGGATGTGCAATAGGCGTTCGCCCGATAGATTTGCATTTAAAGGGGTTAGAAGCTCTTGGCGCTAAAGTTGAGTTAAAGGACGGGTATGTTCACGCTTCTGCTATCGACGGATTAAAAGGAGCGACTTTTGAGTTTCCTATTGTAACTGTTACTGGCACAGAGAATATTTTGATGGCAGCGACATTAGCTGATGGATCGACCATTTTAAAAAATGCCGCGAGAGAACCAGAAATCGTTGATTTGGCCAATTGTCTTAATGCAATGGGCGCAAGAATTTCAGGGCAAGGCACAAGTACTATCACGATTGAAGGCGTTACTAGCTTGCACTATGCGGAATACAGCATTCTTCCAGACCGTATTGAGGCAGGGACTTACGCTATTGCCGCTGGGATTACCAGAGGAAAGGTAGATCTGCTTGGCGGAAATTTCAGAGAGTTGCTTCCGACTTTCATTGAAAAAATGGAAGAAACTGGCATGAAGTTTACAGATATCGAAAACGGATTGCGCGTTGAATCTTGTGGAGAAATTGTCCCGACGAACATTAGCACAGAACCATTTCCGGGATTTCCGACAGATTTGCAGGCACAAAGCATGGCATTGCTGGCTGTTGCGAATGGCGAATCAGAAATTTGTGAAAATATTTGGGAAAACCGATTTATGCACGTCGCTGAATTCATGAGGATGGGAGCTAATATTACCATTAACGGTTCGTATGCGCATATCGTAGGAGTTCCGACATTAAAGGGAGCGCCCGTCATGGCCACCGATTTGCGCGCGTCATTTGGTTTAGTGTTAGCGGCGTTGGCAGCCGAAGGTGATACAGTTATCGACAGAGTTTATCATTTGGATAGAGGCTACTGTTGCGTTACCGAAAAATTTGCCGGATGTGGTGTTGTTGTAGAAAGATTTTAAAAGTGGGGTTGTAATGAAGTTATCAAACGAGAATAGTTTTTCCGCTGATGTTCTTGAAAAAGATTTTGTGTTGGTGGATTTTTTTGCTGATTGGTGTGGGCCTTGCCGAATGATTTTGCCGTTTCTTGAAGAAATTCAAAATGAAATGGGAATTGAGATTTTTAAGGTAAATATCGACGAAAGTCCAAACATTGCATCTAAATACGGCGTCATGAGCATTCCTACTTTGGCTATTTTCCAAAAAGGTGAGAAGATTTCTGTCAATGTAGGGGCAGCATCCAAAGCCAGGATTATGGATTGGATTAAGTCTCATCGATAATGTTTCACGTGGAACAAAACGGCGACGTACAGATATCGTCGGAATTACGTGATAAGTTTGAAATTTACAAAGCTCTGCTATTCAAGTGGCAGAAAGCTGTTAATTTGGTTTCGAAAAATAGTCTCGATGATTTTTGGGAAAGGCACATATCGGACAGTTTGCAGATTGTACCGTATATTTTCGGACGAAAAGTATTAGATGTCGGATCTGGAGGCGGGTTCCCAGGAATGGTTCTAGCCATGACAGGAAGATTTGACGTCACTTGCGTTGATTCAGACGCCCGCAAAATGACTTTTTTATCTGAAATCGCGAGACAAACAAACACAAAAGTTTCTCTCTTAACTGAAAGAATCGAAAAAGTCCATGAGGCTGATTTTGATACAGTTTGTGCACGTGGTTTTTCGAGCTTAAAAAATCTGATTGAAATAACACGCACAAAAGGTCGAGTTGGCGTATTTTTAAAGGGAGCGAAACTTGCCGACGAACTTGCTGAAGCTCAAAATTGTTATGAATTTAAATATCAAATATTTTCCAGCAGGACCGACTCAGCAGGAAAAATTATCGTCGTAAGCGACATTAACGAGCGAAACAAATGTCCAAAATCTTCAATATAGAATTAGGAGCCAATTTTCTAGAAACAGCCGCAAACATTCTTTGTCAGGAGCATTTTACACGAACGGCAATCTTACCAAACAAAAGGAGCTGTCGCGAATTAAAAAAACACATTCTCACAAACGCGAAGACTGCGTTCCTCCCGCAAATCGTATTTTTATCGGATTGCATTGGATTTGATAGCCATCAGATTACATTTGAAATTATTAATATTCTAAAGGACAGATATACAGAATTGCCGATTAATATTCTTTATGATTTATCTTTTAGCATCGGCGATTTGATAAAAAATTTTGTGTTAAACAACTCAGATTACTCCGCATTACGGGCACATGTACCAGTTGAGCTCACAAAATATTGGGAAATTACGGAAATTTTGTTTCGTGAAACTCTGAAAAATTCAAAAATCGTCAACGCGATCAATGTAACCAAACAAAAAATACAAGCCTTTATTGAGAAAAACGCGCAAGCGGCACTTCTCGGGTTAAGTCCCGTCAATTATTACACCAAAAAACTAATCGAACGCGTTTTAGCAACGAACAATGGAATAATTATCACCTGCGGAATGGAATCAGATTCATTAAATGGTCAGCTTGCGAAGAATACATTTAACAAAGCACCAATATTTACAAATGTTCCACGTGAAACATTTTCGCCCGAAGTTAAGCAGTGCACCTTTACATCACGAACCGAAGAAGCTATTGCCATTTCAACGGCTGTTAGAGAGAGCCTTGCTCGCAAAAAAAGCGTCATGGTAGTTTCTCCCGACAAAAGCCTAACGCGGCAGATACAGGCACATTTAAAAAAATGGAACATAATCGCAGATAGCTCAATTGGAAAAAGTTTTTCGCAAACTCACGCAGGTATTCTGTTCTCTCTTATTTTGGATATGATAGACAGTTCTTTTGAGACAAATTCTGTAATAAATGTCTTAAAAATGAGTGCTTTTAAAGAAGAAATCATCGAACTGGAATTGTGGTTACGAAAAAAACAAGCGGTTTCTCCGAATTTTTTTGAAGCGACAAAAATCCAAGATGAAAAGTATCACCCTGCCCCGAATATCCTTAATTGTTCAGACAAATTATCACAAATATCAGTGTTAGACGGCCGTCATTTGCTCGCAGATTGGTTGGACTTTTGCTTACAATATGTAGTTTTAATAGATGAAAATGCTGCGGCTCAAATTAGAGAAATTTCTCAAAGTTTTTACCAATATTCGAACAAGCTTCCGGAAATGACTTTTTCGGAATTCGCTGTATTTTTCAAAACTTATGTTGCGGAGCAAAATTGCACTCAAGCGCAGGGGTTTACACCAAATGTTACAATCCTCGGAGCAATTGAAGCACAGTTATTGCACGCGGATAAAGTGATTATTGCCGAAGCAAACGAACAAGCATGGACGACTCAAAATAATCATGACTGCTGGATTACGCCCGCGATGCGCCGAAAATTAAATATTCCGTCAGCCGATATTGAAAATGAATTTTTGCAATGCGTTTTTGAGCGTCTCATTAACAAATCTGATGTGCTGATAACTAGAGCAGATATAGTTGACGGAGCAAAGCAACAGCCATACAAATTTTATGAAAAACTCGCGACATCTAAGCGAATAGAAAAGGCGAATGATATAACCGAACTGTTGCTTGCATTAAAACAAAATTGTTCGCGGAAACACCTGAAATTCCAGCCACCATGTCCGCCGACAAATGTCCGCCCGACTAAGATGTACGCCTCAGATGTGGAATTACTTTTCAATAATCCATATGCGTTTTATGCCAAAAAGATACTGAATTTGCGAGAATTGCCGCATGTGAATGAACACGAGAATATTCGCGGGAAATATATTCATGACGTCTTAAGTGATTTTGTTAAATATTCGCACGATAAAACTGATGCGAAAGCGCTCTCTGAAATTGCGGCAAAAACATTACAAAACAATTGGTTATCTCCGCTCAACTTTGGCATTTGGTATTTTCGCATAAAAAAGATTTTTGCATTCATAACTGCCAATATGGTGAATAATGTCATCTCATATCCTGAACACAATGGAGCTTGTAGTATCAATATTGATTCAAAGAATTCAATAGAACTAGCCGCAAGAGCAGATCGCATCGATGTTTCTCTTGACGGGGAAATATCAATAATTGACTATAAAACCGGCATAACGCCTAGCAAAACGAACACCATATCCGGCGACAAACCACAGTTATCTATCGAGGCTGCAATAGGACTCAATAACGGATTTCACATTGACGCAACCAACGTCGTAAAAATGAGTTTTTGGAAACTAGACGGGAAAAATGCTGGAGGGACAATCCTTGATGTAGCAACTAATGCAGAGGAAATAGCACAAGCTGTCGCGAACATGTTAGAAAAACTATCCTTCACCATCGGCGAGTATAATGTTCGTGGGGCCCCTTACAACATCAACATTCATGCAGAATACGGCGATGCCTACAAGCATTTAGCGCGCGTAAAGGAGTGGTATAATGCTGAATGAAATCAAAGATGTACATGCGTCAATGTGGATTTCCGCTTCTGCAGGTACAGGAAAAACAAAAAGCTTAATCGACCGAATTTTAGCACTGTTGTTAAATGGCGCAAGGCCATCAGGAATTCTCTGTCTGACCTATACCAAAGCTGCAGCGACAGAAATGTCGACAAGATTAACTCGATATCTTCAAAAATGGAGTTTAATGTCAGATGCAGAGTTATCCGCTGAACTGGAAGCCCTCGGTTTTGACGATTCGCTGAAAGAAACAGCGCGGAATTTATATGCAAAAACAACTAGCACAGAATGGGTTACTATTCAGACCATTCACAGTTTTTGCTTAGGGTTATTGGAAAAATTTCCGCTTGAAACGGGATTGTTTCCAAACATCGAAATTTGCAGTGATTATCAATATGAGCAACTGATAACAGAGGCGATAAATTATGTAATAGCAGATGATTCATATCTATCTGAATTCGAGAATATTGCAGAGTATGAGTGTGATATAAGCGACTTTTTAAAAGCTTTTGGAATGAACATCAAAAGATTTATAGATAAACATAATGATTTCAAACAGTTATACAGCAAATACTTTAATACCGAAAATATTCCGGTAGAAAAAGAAAACGTCTTTTTGTTCGCCAAATTATTTAACAACGAGCATCAAAAAATCTTTGCAGAACTAGCGGAAGAGTTATCAAAGGGAGGAAAGCTAGACAACGACAAAGCAGAAATATTACGTACAAACGCGCAAAATCCAACTGAAGCATTTGTCGGAGCTTTTTTAAATCAAAAAGGAGAAATTTTTAAAAACTTATGCTCAAAAGAGTTATCCGCATTACGTCCTCGCATGGAAGAAATCGCGGTGAAAGCCCAACTGTTTCTTTCGGGAAAAGCAAAATTAACGGCTACTCGAGCAAACGCATCTCTGTTTACGATAATAAAAGCAGTATTCCGAAAATTTGAAGAATTAAAACGACTTCACCACTGTTTAGATTACAATGACATCATTCTTAATGCCCTGATATTATTGGAAAATATCGATTGGGTAATGTACAAAACGGACGGCGGATTAGATCACATTTTGATTGATGAAGCCCAAGATACCAGCCCTGAACAATGGGAATTAATTAAGAAAATAACAGAGGAATTTTTCAGTAATTATCAGACAGGAAAAACTCTGTTTGTTGTTGGAGATGAAAAACAGTCTATATACTCGTTTCAGGGAGCGGATATTCGCTTGTTTAAAAAAATGCACGAATATTTTAAAACCGCAGCAGAACGAAGTGGCCAAAAATTCTATGACGTGGAATTGAAAAAATCCTACCGTTCTTTGGGAAACGTGTTGACCTTTGTCGACGAAGTTTTCCGAGACATTTTTCACACACATCACGAGACAAACAGAGATATTGAAAAGGGCGTTGTTGATATCGTAGATGCCTTTCAAGATGATGAAGAGGTTGAAAATATCGACAATGCTGTTCCTGCAGAGAAAAAACTTGCGGTATATATTGCGAACTATATTAAGCACGCAATTACTATCGGAGTAGAGGTCGGCGCCGAAAAAAGAGCCGCTAGGCCATCTGATTTTTTGATTTTATTTCAACGTCGAAAAAGCGAAATGATTTATCCGATAATCAACGCATTGAAAGCCGAAAATATCCCCGTCGCAGAAATAGATCGCGTTCGTCTAAAAGAAGAGTTGATAGTTGAGGATTTAATAGCTCTAGCGGAATTCGCAGTTTTTCCGTTAGACGATTTGATGTGTGCTCGCGTTCTAAAATCTCCTGTAGTAGGAATGACAGAAGAAGATTTAATGGCAGCGTGTCTAGAACGCAAAGAGGAACATTTATGGCATTATTTGCAGCAAAGCGAATGGTGGCAAAAATATCACTTAGAAACATTGGAATTTCACATTAAACAAGCGCATTCCGTATCGGTGTATGACTTTTTCATGAACATATTAACTGACGGAATTTTGGAAAAGTTTATCTCTCGATTAGGGGATAAAATTTTGGAAACCTTGTATGAGTTCCTGGATGTCGTAATGCAATATGAAAAAACGAATACCGCCTCATTATCAAGCTTTTTGGCGTGGTTTAGATCATTTAATCATGAAATGAAAAAAGAGTCGTTTGGAAATGAAAACGTTGTTAGATTAATGACCGCCCATGCTTCAAAAGGATTGCAAGCACCGTTTGTGATTGTTGCAGATGCACAATTTATGAAATCAGCACAACAAATTGATAAAATTTTAAAGGATGATGAAACGGGTATTCTTTTCTGGAATTTCAGCTCTCAACTCCAGGCGAAAGAAGTTTTGAATTTGTATGAAGCAAAGAAAAAAGCCGAAGATGAGGAATCAGATAGGCTAATGTATGTTGCACTTACTAGAGCGGAAAATTATCTATGTGTTCTCGGAAAACATGGAAAAAACAAGTCGACAAATGAGAAAAGTTGGCTTAGCAAAATGCTAACAGCCAGCACAAAATTCAAGGAATCTTCAGAATTTGGACAGAATACCCATCGATTTGGTAATTACGAACGTGGGCATGCATTAGAAATTACAGAAAAGACATTATTAAAGCCGGAAATTCCTTCATGGTTTAACGAAAAATTGGCATTGCCACAGGCTGAAGAAATTGAGGAAAATATCGAAACTCCGCAGATAATTTACGGAAATTATATCCACCTATTACTGAGTGAATTGCCGAAGTATCCTCATGAAATTGCGAACGATATTGCGACAGAATTAAGCGCAAACTTTAATTTATCAAACGCAGAAATATCAAAAGCGATTGCAGAAGCAAAAGATGTTTTCAAAAAACATTCGTTTTTATTTAGCCAAAATTCAGATGCAGAGGTACCATTCGTATTTGAGGGTAAAGAAGGGCGCATTGACAGATTAGTCGAACACAATGGAAATATTTGGATTGTTGATTTTAAAACGGGAGCGCCACAATACACTCCTCCGCGCGAATATGTTGAACAATTGAAAATTTATAAACAAGCGGTCAGTGCGATTAAAAATGTCGATTTCTCACAAATAAAAACCGCTCTTTTGTGGACGGCAAACGCTGCATTAGCGGAAATTTTCTGCTGAATCAAACCGTAAATTTTATCGAATTTTTAGTTTGATAACTCTCTCGTTGTTAGATAACATCATACCGTTTGTTTAGGAGATAGATCATGAGCATGATAGTAAATGTTTTAGGTAGAGAAATCCTTGATTCTAGAGGCAATCCAACTGTAGAAGTAGAAGTTGAATTGGAAAGCGGAATCACTGCGACAGCGGCTGTTCCAAGCGGGGCATCCACGGGTTCTTTTGAGGCGGTAGAATTACGTGACGGCGACAAGTCCAGATATATGGGAAAAGGTGTTCTGAAAGCTGTTGAAAATGTGAACGGGGACATTGCTGAAGCAATTATAGGATATAATTCTTCTAATCAAATCGAAATCGATGAAGAATTAATTGAGCTCGATGGTACAGAAAATAAGGGTAGGTTAGGCGCAAATGCAACCTTAGCCGTCAGCTCGGCCGTAGCAAAAGCGGCTGCGATTTATCATGAGTTGCCGTTGTACCGTTATGTCGGTGGAGCAGGGGCTTGTACGTTACCGTTACCAATGATGAATATCTTGAATGGTGGAGCACATGCAGATAACTCACTTGATGTTCAAGAATTTATGATTATCCCGGTAGGAGCAGAAAGTTTTTCACATGCGTTAAGAATGGGCGCAGAAATTTATCATACACTGAAGAAAGAATTGCATAGCGCAGGATACGTCACCAACGTTGGAGATGAGGGCGGTTTTGCTCCAAGTTTAAAAACTTCAAAAGATGCATTGGAGCATATTATCAAGGCAATCGAAGGTGCTCACTACAAGCCTGGGAAAGATGTAAAAATCGGGTTAGATGTTGCTGCGACAGAACTTTATAAAGATGGGAAATATCATATCGAGGGCAAGGTATTTTCAAGCGATGAAATGGTGAAGTACTTCGAGAATTTGGTTTCCGAGTATCCGATTATCTCAATTGAAGATGGAATGAGTGAAGAAGATTGGAAAGGCTGGAAGAAGCTCACCGATACTCTCGGCAAGAAAATTCAATTAGTGGGAGATGATTTGTTCGTCACCAATCCATCTCGTATAGAGAGAGGGATTAAAGAGGGTGTAACTAACGCAGTTTTGATAAAATTGAATCAAATCGGAACACTTACTGAAACTCTGAGAGCCGTCGAAATGACTCAAAAAGCAGGAATGAATGCGGTTATTTCACATCGCTCCGGAGAAACAGAAGATACGTCCATTGCTGATATTGCCGTTGCGTTAAATGCCGGTCAGATTAAGACTGGAGCGCCTGCACGTTCAGATCGTGTCGCAAAATATAACCAGCTTCTGCGAATAGAGGAAGAACTCGGTTCACAGGCCAAGTTTTTTGGCGGCGCCATTTTTGAGAAATAGTTGAGTATTGCAGGAGAGTGTGATGACTAAGAAACCGTTGATGTTGTGCATATTGGACGGAATGGGATTTTCAGAAGATGAGGAATTCAATGCCGTAAAAAAAGCGAAAATTCCCATATTCGATAAAATGTGTAAAACTTATCCTCACACTCTTCTGCATGCTGCAGGTGAACATGTGGGCCTTCCTGCCCATCAAATGGGAAATTCCGAAGTTGGACATACGGCTATTGGATTAGGGCGAGTAATTTTTCAAGATTTACCACGAATTTCAAAAGCCATAGAAAATGATACTTTAAAAGATATTCCTGAATTGCAAGAAGTTATAGCAACATTAAAAGAGAGCGGCAAAACCTGTCATTTGTGGGGATTGCTGTCCGATGGAGGTATTCATTCACATAAAGATCACCTGTATGCGCTTGTCGATATTCTTTTGAAAAATAATATAAATGTTCGCGTACACGCATGTTTGGATGGTCGAGATACTCCTCCACGCGACGCTTTGAAGTATGTCGTAGAATTTGAAAAGAAATATAAAGGCACAAATGCAAAATTAGCGACAGTTGGCGGGCGTTACTTCGGAATGGACAGAGATAAGCGCTGGGATAGGATAGAGGCAGCTTATGAGGCTATTACATGCCCAACAAAATTCTGTAAAGTCGCAAAAAAGTATATCTCCGAATGCTATGACCAGGATATATCAGATGAATTTGTTCCACCAATGGCTATAGAAGGATATAACGGCATCTTAAAAGGAGATGCTTTTATTGTTTTCAATTTCCGTACTGATAGAGTACGGCAAATGTTAACAGCTCTCGTAGATGACAATTTCAAAGGTTTCAAACGCGCGTATCGTCCTGAATTTTCTCACATTCTTGGAATGACAGAATATTCAGCAGATTTAAACGGTAAAGTTGGCGTTATGTTCAAAAAAGAGGAGAGCGTCAATTCATTAGGAGAGGTATTATCTAAAGCAGGATTGACTCAAGTACGTGCTGCAGAGACCGAAAAATACCCACATGTAACGTTTTTCTTTAACGGAGGCAAAGAAGAGCCGTTTAAAAATGAAGAGAGGATTTTAGTAGGCTCTCCGAAAGTCGCGACTTATGATATGAAACCTGAAATGTCGGCCAAAAAATTAACAAACATCATTATTGATAACATTAACGAAGATAACTATGACGTGTATATCGTTAACTTTGCGAACCCTGATATGGTAGGGCATACCGGCAATTTTAAAGCTGTCGTGAAAGCCATAGAAGTTGTAGATAAATGTTTGGGACAGATATCTGACGCGATAGCCGCCAAAGGAGGGCATTTACTAGTTACAGCTGATCACGGAAATGCGGAGGAAATGTTCGACAGTAAAGTAAATCAACCGCATACGGCCCATACTAGCAATGATGTTTTGTTTGTTTTAGTTTCTGATGAGCACAAAAACGTGCAATTAGCAGTAGATCGAGGATTAAAAGATATCGCTCCGACGATACTAGATATTCTCAAAATCAAGCAACCTAAGGAAATGACAGGAAAGAGTATTATTTTATAACGAATAACAACTACTTTTTTTTCTAAAATCAACGGATTATTAATCTGTAATGCGTAACATCAACACTGGAGTGTATTATGGTGTTGAGTCGTTATGTTCATGTCATTCGTCATTTGGCAGCGATAATATCGTTGTGCCTTTGTCACGACTCATACTCCATTTCACATACGATTAATGACGCTGTAAGCAATCATGGCGAAATAAAAGTGACCTTCGGTAATACCATTCAAAATAACAGTATTATTCACAACTATCATGGAATAATAGGCACCGGCACTATAAATCACTCCGCCGCAGGTAGAATATACAACTATGCTAATTTCCAACCGTACCGAGATTCCAATGCGTATCAACAATATTTGACTCCCCCAGGTAGTTCTGTGCCTGAGCAAATAGCCGCAGATTGGGGAAACGCTACATACTATGAATTGGTAAACAGAGAACAAGCCGGTGGCATAAGAACATTTTGTAGATGGGATACCGCTTATGTCGCTGATTCTTTGATTATTCTACCAGACAGAGCATCGCATATAGAGGAGCGCGCGGATTACAGCACTTTATATACTCCAGATAGCGAACAAACCGCGATATTACACGATACTCATTCGACCATATCAATTAATGCCTCTAATAGCGACGTTCACGTATATCCTTCATTCTTTTCTGTGGACGGATATATAGGTAAGACATCTAGCGATCCTCCTCGTTATATCGCTCCAGATACTGACAGAGATATTGTTATACGCAAAATAGGAACCAATATGGCGACATTTTACGGGGACAGCTCTTGGTTCAATGGAGTTTTTAAACTGGAAGAAGGTAGCGCTACCTTGTTAGATAGGGGAAAAATGTTTGGAGGTGACGTTGATTTAGCAACAGGCACTACGTTAATTTGGAAAGGTGGTGAAAAAGACGAGTACAATACTCCGCATATCGAGGTAGGCCCGGATGCTAAACTCGATTTCGACTTACCTGCGGGCGAGAATGCTATTTTGCGTATAACAATATCTCTGTCAGTATCTGGAGCGATA
>JAILGW010000110.1 GCA_024696365.1 Alphaproteobacteria bacterium
TAACTCTGCTAAAATCGCGGTTTTTACATATTCGATATCGATATTATTTGGTACTTCTGCGGTTAAAATTATCTCGCCATTATCGTAATTCCATAATGATGTTTTTACTGAAATAGACGTTACAATTTTTTGTTCTTCCGCGAGGATTTTCTTCAAGTTTTTTTCAATATGTGCGGATAAAATTTCGAGAACAATAGCCTCTGTAGATGATGTTCTGAAACAAGGCACAGTCCAAAACATTTGAATAACAGATGACGCTACTTGCTCACTTGTTTTAATGATTTCTGACGTTGACTCATGATGGGAAGGCTCTTGCAATCTTTGAATTTCGACAGGCTCCATTTTTGTGAAATATTTTTGAATCATATTAATCATCGTCGATTTGTCGGAATATCCTGATACAACGACGAATAATCGATTGCTTCTGTAAAACTTATTTTTAAAATGAATTATGTCAGCTAAAGTAATCGCATTTAAAGACTCAGCTGTTCCTAAAACATTCATTCCGTATTTTGAGTGCCAATATAAAGCTCGACGGGCTTCGTCATATAGGACATCGGCGTCTGTTTGTTGTCTTGATGAAATTTGTTTTGCGATTATTTCTTTAACTCCGTCAACATCTGCATTAGTAACGGAAAAATTGACGAACTTTTCGCTGAAACTTTGAATGACTTTTTCAATGTTTTCAGATTTGCAATTAATATAGAAAATTGATTTATCGTAACCTGCAATAAAACGTACGTCCGTTCCAGAGAGTTTATCGTCATTTTCTATTGAGTTTTTTAAACTTGTGCAGAACAAATTTCCTAACAGGTTTGCAATACCATCGTGAGCAATTTCATCCGCAGTTCCTACGGAAATGCAAAATGCGATACGTGAATAATCGTTTTTATTAGTCGTATCAACAAAAATTACGGAAACATCATTGCTGGATTTTTGTAGCGAGCAATCCTTGTAGCGAACTGCGAAGTTGCTCTGACAAAATAAAACACAAAAAACAACAAAAAGTACTTTTTTTAACATGTTATTTCTTTAAGCAAGGCGGGTAGAGCAGGGGACTGTCCTGCGCGGCATCTGTATTAATGCGATCGTTTTCGTAATTACTACATGCAGATAAACATAACAAAATGCCGATTACAAAAAATTTCTTCATGATTTTTCTTCTCCATAAGAAATAAAAAATAAAATACAGACACCGATAACTATTGCGCTGTCTGCGACATTGAAAGCCGGCCAGTGAAAGTGGTCGACGTGAAAATCTAAAAAATCTATTACAGATTTATAAGCGATTCTATCTACAATATTCCCTAGTGCTCCGGCAATAATCATGGAAGATGGCAACATGTATTTTTTATTGTTTTTCGTCCACATAAACAGCGCGATTATAACCGCCAATGACAAAATAATTAGTACGGTAGGCTGAACAGTATCGCTTAACATGCCAAAGCTAATACCTTTGTTTGCGACTCTGGTGATATTAAAAAACGGCAGGACCGGAACGCGTTCACCTATCTGAAAATAAGATGCGATAATGTATTTCGAAATTTGATCGCTAAGTAAAATAAAGAAAGCTAGTAAAAAGGCTAATTTTTTTGAGCTAAAACTTTTGCGCATCTCTCGCATACTCCATCTTCATTTAACGAACCGGAAATTTTCCAGCACCTTTCGCATTTTTGTCCTTCGGCGATAGAAACAACAACGCCTATATTTTTCAGGTCATCACTTACAAATGCGTTCGACGGATTCGCTTCATTGGATATTTTAACTCCGGAAGTTATTGCGATTTCCATCCAGAACTCAATATCTGAAATCGGGATAATTTTATCTGGATCGAAAATAGTTATACTCGCTTGCAAGCTCGAACCAATGACTTTATCTTTACGCGCGATTTCTAGTGCGGTTGTAACTGATCTGCGAATATCTTTTATCTTGTTGATTTTGTCGCAAAGTTCCTTATTGACCCATTTGCTGTCCGGTGTCAAATATTTTTCAAAATGCACACTGGAGGTTTTGTACATGCTTAACCAAGCTTCTTCGGAAGTAAAAACTATGATAGGAGCGAGCCATCTTATAATGTGCTGGAACAATGTATTCAACACACAACGATACGCCTTGCGTTTCAAACTGTCCTTACTATCGCAATACAAACAATCTTTTCTTATATCGAAAAAGAACGAAGACAAATCTCCCGAACAGAATGTATGTAACGTCGTAAAATATCTGTTGATGTCATACGTCTCAATACAGCTCATTAACTCTGTATGAATTTCCGTTAGGCGATGCAGCGCCCATTTTTCAAGCTCCGGCATATCTTCATATTTTACCGACTCGGTTTCGGCATCATATCCGGCGAGTGCTCCGAGCATGTATCTCAAAGTATTGCGCAGTTTTCTGTACACATCTTCCAACTGCCGGAGAATGTTTTTCCCAAGTTTCAAATCCTGCGTGAAATCACTGCATGACACCCACATACGGAAAATATCCGCTCCGAGATTTTTCACAACGTCGTCGAGAGTAACGGTATTGCCCAAAGACTTGGACATTTTTCGTCCTTGCTCATCAACGATAAATCCGTGAGTCATAACGGTTTTGAATGGAGCGTTTCCGAAAGTTCCGCAACAGTTTAACAGAGAATGCTGGAACCATCCGCGGTGCTGATCGGAGCCTTCGACATACAAATCCGCTTGCGCACTTGTGTCTTCTGCTTTGATGACATACGCGTAGGTAGAGGAACTTTCAAACCAAACGTCTAACGTGTCTTTAATCTGCTCATAATCATCTGCGTTATATTTATCTCCCAAGAATACTTGCGGATTTTCGGAGAACCACGCATTTGAACCTTTCTCCATGAAAATATCGGCAATGCGATTTATCACCTCAGCGTCTCTCAATAATTCGCCATTCTTTTTGCTGACGAAAATCGGCAGAGGAACTCCCCAAACACGCTGACGTGACACACACCAATCTCCGCGATTTTCCACGAAAGCTTTAATGCGATTGTATCCTTGCTTTGGAATCCACGTTGATTTTTCGATTTCCGCGAGCGCCTTTTGCCTTAATCCCGTGTTATCCATACTGATGAACCACTGTGGCGTAGTTCTGAAAATTAACGGAGCTTTCGAACGCCATGAGTGCGGATAACTGTGAACAATCGTTGTTCTGAACAATAGCGCGTTCGCTTGTTGCAACGCTTCCAGCATTTCTTCTTCGATTTTGAATATATGCTTACCAGCGAACATCGGTACGCAATCGTAATAAATTCCGGCACCGTCAACAGTCATTGGAACTTTTATGCCGAATTTTTTGCAGACATTGAAATCGTCCAATCCATGTCCAGGCGCAGTATGAACTAAGCCAGTACCCGCGTCAGTTTCAACGTGATCGCCGTGAATTAGCGGAACATCGAAATCATAACCGCTTCGATAGAACGGATGGTGACAAATAACCCCTTGCAATAATTCACCGCTAAATTCTTTTATTATGTCTAGCGCGATACCAGTTGTTTCCGAGAAATTGCTCACCAAATCTTTCGCAATGACTATTTTTCTGTCAGACGTTTGCGCCAAACAATAAGTAATATCCTTTGAGTAAGAAATCGCGCGGTTGCCCGGGATTGTCCATGGCGTTGTCGTCCAAATTACGCAATAAGCATCTTGCAGAAAATCAACGGGCGACGATTTCACTTTGAACGCAACGTAAATACTGGCGGATTTTTTGTCTTTATACTCGATTTCAGCATCTGCTAACGCGGTTTGTTCAACAACAGACCAGAAAACTGGTTTTTCACCTCTGTAAAGCGTGCCATCCAAGATGAATTTTCCGATTTGCCGGATGACAGTTGCCTCAGAGATATTGTTCATCGTTAAGTACGGATTGTCCCAATCGCCATTTACACCAAGACGTTTGAAACCTTCCTTTTGAACTTCAATCCAGTGTTTTGCGAAATCCCTACACATGTTTCTGAATTTCGCAACGGGAATGGAATCTTTTTTAATGCCTTTTTCACGCAGTTGCTCTTCGACTTTCCACTCAATCGGGAGACCGTGACAGTCCCAGCCGGGAGTGAAAGGTGCATCGAACCCTTGCATGGATTTCATGCGGATAATAATGTCTTTTATGACTTTGTTCATAGCGGTTCCGGCATGCGGAGTTCCGTTTGCGAAAGGAGGACCGTCGTGCAGGAAAAATTTCTTACATCCGTTTGAAAGCTTTCGTCCTTGCTTGTAGAAATCAATTTGCTTCCAATAATCCAATATTTCAGGCTCTTTCTGTGAAAGATTACCCCTCATTTGGAAGTCAGTTTCCGGAAGAAAAATTGTATCCTTGTAATTCATATTATCTCGCCAAACATTACTACCGAAAGGCTAAATAAAAACCATTATAAAGTCAACAAAATCACAGAATTTTTTGGAGAGAGGATTAAAGGACATCATGAAAAAACATCTTTTATTGATGTGCATGATGGCGAAGACTGTCTATATTGCAATCACATTGGAAAACAAGTACTATTGCGGAAGTGATATTCGGAGGTCATAGTGAAAGTTATATCTGAAAAATGCAAGAAATGTTTGGCTTGCACGGAAGTTTGTCCGGTAAAAGCGATTTCAGAAAAAGATGGAAAAATCGTTATCGACAAAGATATATGCTTAGGATGCGGATGTTGCGCTTCCTCGTGTCCGAATGACGCTATAGAATTTGAATAGGAGAGAGAAATGTTATCGTTTTTGTTAGCAGTTCATTTTGTTCTTACCATTGGTATTATTGGTTTGATTTTATTGCAGAAACATGACTCAGACGGAGCACTTGGTTCCAGCGGCGGCGGTGCAGCCAGCGGAATGTTCTCTGTGAGAGGTCAGGCGAATTTGCTTACACGTTCAACTGCGGTTCTCATGACAATATTCGTTTTGAACTGTTTGCTTATGGCTAAAATAGCTAAGCATGCTCCTGCGCAAGGATCTGTAATAGATAGGGCTGCTCAGGAACAAATGCCTGTAAAAAATTCGACAGTTCCGGCGAAAGCTCCGGATGCGACACCTGCCGCACCTGCAACACCTTCGACTCCAGCAAAAACTGCTCCTCAACCGGCTAAGACCGCTCCGAACGCTCCGGCGAAGAAGTGAGGATGTCATGAAGACGGTTCGCATAGGAAATATTGAGGTCGCGAACGACAAGCCGTTGATGCTTATTGCCGGTCCATGTGCTTTGGAAAGTCGTGATTTGGCATTTCGTGCTGTCGAAACATTAATGGAGATAACAAATGAGCTACATATGCCGTTTGTTTTTAAAACGTCTTTCGATAAAGCTAATCGGACAAGTCTGAACGCAAAGCGTGGCGTGCCGATGGCTGAGGCACTGAAAATTTTCAGAGAATTAAAAGAGAAATTCGGCTGCTTGATCATTACTGATGTTCACGAGACGTGGCAATGCAACGAGGTTGCGGATGTCGTTGATGTCTTGCAGATTCCCGCTTTTTTATGCAGACAGACTGACCTTTTGGTCGCCGCTGCGAAAACGGGGAAGGCGATTCATCTTAAAAAAGGGCAGTTTCTCGCGCCTTGGGACATGAAAAATGTGCTGAATAAGGTGGTTGCATCAGGTAATGAAAATGTCATGCTTTGTGAACGCGGCGCGTGCTTCGGTTATAACCGTCTTGTAACAGATATGCGATCCTTAAAAATCATGGAAGAGTGGGGATATCCTGTTCTTTTCGACGCGACGCATTCGACACAGGAACCCGGCGGACTTGGAGGAGCTTCAGGCGGAAACAGGGAATATGCGGAGTTGTTGGCAAGAGCCGCTGTCTCCGTTGGTATAGCCGGTGTGTTTATCGAGACTCATTTCGATCCTAATAGCGCAATTTCAGATAGTACACTCATGCTTCCGCTGCGTATCGTGAAAGATTTCTTGAAGACGCTTCAGCGTTTCGATGAATTAGCTAAAACGATACCGTATCAAGATGTGTCTTGCTGAAAATGAGAGCATTTTCGATAAAAAAAGACATAAAGCTGATAGCTTCTAATATCGTTTGGATTTGTGTTGCGGCTTATTTCGTATTTCACATATTTACTGGAGCGCGAGGAGCGGTTTCATGGGCAAAATTGACGCATGAAGTGACTAAGCTTGAAGCGGAATTGAAGGAACTGCAGGAAGAGAACAGCTTTTTAGAGAACAAAATAAGTTTATTGCGAGATAACAATCTGGATTTAGACCTGTTGCAAGAACAGGCAATGAGTATTCTCGGGTATGCAAACGCCACGGATATCGTAGTTTTATTGCCGCGAGAATAGACGATAACACCTGTGAAATAGTCGAAAAAGTAAGTAATCATCTCTCAAATTGATAGATATACATTCACGTGGATCAATATGCCAGACAGTAAATTGCATGGTTTGAAATTGAATAGAAGATATGTAAAAAAACTGTTCTTCATATGAGGTTGTTTTTAGGAAAAATTCTTCAAAAATATACTTTTATAAAAAATAATTTTTTTTGATATTGATAATTGTGTCCCTATGTGTAATATACACAACAGCGCGATGATTGCGCTTTTGATTGGTGAGTTACAATTTTATTGATGAAAGGTAAACTATGAAAAAAATAATTTATACTACAATTATGCTTGGAATGGCATTAGATGCTAATGCAATGTATGGGAATACACCTAGCCCAGATGCGGATTCGAGTAAATTAGATGCAGCATCACGTTTCGCAATGCTTCATCAACAGACGTCCAGCATGGGAGGAAGTTATTTGGGTAAGAACAGTAGTTTGATGGGCCAACGCCATACTTCGGGTACTCCTGGAAAGTCTTTCCTTCCACCGGAAGGTGCAGATCCGGTCGATATCCAAATATCAGAGGGTTCTTTTGACTCTAAAAAGGCGCTATGTGAGGCCGAATTCAATGCTTTAGAAACAAAAGGATCTTTGCCGCCAAACTTTATGGGGTGGAGTAAGATATGGGGAGGAAAATATTTTTCCCTGAATGATATAGAGTATAGTTCCGAAAGAACGAAAGAGTTCTTGATTCTTCTGTGTGCACATTTACAGTCTTCCGATAATGTTGAGTCGCTAGCTTGTTATAATGATATATTAAAACTTTTTAGAGATGTAAAATTTGCAGATTTGGACGAAGAAAGTTGCACGAGTTTAAGAACAGCTTTGATGACTAAGATGATTAAGGCATTTGATTGTTTGCAGAGCGAGGCGGTTGATTTTTCGAATTTTAGACGTAAAACGGCGGCATCTAGGACGCCATCTCCAGTATTTTGCACAGCCGGGCAAACACTTTCTCCAACTGGAAGGTCGACACTTTCTCCAACTGGAAGGCCGAGAACATGTTCGCTTCAAGGCCAGAGAGAGCTCGCACAGCCTGGTAGTATGTCTCCTACTACGCCGAGACGGTTTGGTCCTTTTTTACCACCTAATCCAGTACGTGATGCAACAACATGTTCTGGGGCTGCATCTTCTACGATGAGACGGCAGACAGGGACTAGAACACCGAGGTCACCGACTCAAGGGGAAGGGGCAGCACGAAGAATTCCAACGCCACCGGTGAAACCTTTACCACAGCCTGGTAGTATGCCTCCTACTCTTGCCGCTCCATCAACACGGGCAACAACAGGTGCTGATGAGGGATTCCAGAGGCGGTTGGAAATGTTAGGTATACAATTGCAGAAAAAAGATGCTGAGTTGCAGAGTGCGCATCAACAGAACCAGAGGTTGATAGAGCAAATCGAGGAGTTGAAAGCGAAAGGTAATGAAAGCGCTAAAGCCTTAGAGGGGCAAACGACGGAACTGTCAGCTTTAAATAAAGAATTGGCAAGTAAAGATGAAGAAATCAGAAAACTGCAGACAAAACTCGATGGAGTAAAGAAACAGCTTCAAGAACAGCAAAGACATGAAGCAGATGAGGAAAAGTGGAGAAAATTGCAAGGACAAATAGAACAGTTAGAAGCCCAGATTCAAGCAAAGAAAACAGCGCTAAATGCACTGGAACAACGTGATATAGAGGCCGCTGCGAAAGAGCTGGCTGATAAAATGACTATACAACAACAGGCGAGGAAGATAGCTTTTAATACGTATATCAGAGAGAAACTAAAGAAAGATTTGCACAGAGAGGGAGTTTCTCTTGATGGCGCGCAAGATGTCTTGACTACGGCATGGGATGCTCTTAAAAGGGATCTTGACACAGCAGTGGCAGAAAAGGCAGCCTTGCAGGCTAGGTGGGCGAAAGCTGAAGAGGCGCGTAAAGCAGCAGAGGAAAGAGCATCTGACGTGCAGACAGAGTTGGATAAGGTTCAAGCACAAATCATAGAAACTGAAAAAGTGCTTGAAGAAACTAAAGATGCTCTTGAAGCAGCAAAGGCAGAAAAGACAGACTTGCAGGCTAGGTTTGCGGAAGCTGAAGAGGATCGTAAAGCAGCAGAGGCAGAAAAGACAGACTTGCAGGCAGAAAATGCGAGATTGAAAGCCCAAAATCAAGGTTTGTTTTCTAAGTTGTGGGCCGGCACATTAGATGTGGTTTATGGCGCATATCATTGGTTGGTGAGCTTTGTGGTTCCAGCAAAGCAAGATTAAAAGCAAATTTTGGCTTTAACTACTTGTTTAACCTACGGACAGGGGGTCGTCTCCTGTCCGTTTTTGTTTTCGACATTACAATTCTCGCTTTTCAGAAAAGTGTGTTATCATGAATATGTTTGCACAGGAGCACTTAATGAGCGAGACGAGACACGAGAAGATAGATTTATTGCCGGTGAAGAACGACTATGTTTTCGCGCGATTGTTCGGGCGTCGCAGTCATGAGCGCGTTTTGGTCTGCTTGTTGAATGCGATTTTGAACGGCAAGCCTCATATCAAAGACATTTCGCTTGATCCTACGGAATATAAAAAGACGTCTCAGAACGGCAAATCTGTGCGGTTGGATATTGCTGCGACTTCAGATGACGGCACACGTCTGCATATCGAAATGCAGTGTCATAACGAGGGAAACATCGGCGACAGAGCGTCGTTCTGTCAGGCGAGATTGCGCGAAGATGAGCTCCAGGAAGGGCAAAATTACAGCTCCATTCCGAATATTATATCCATTTGGATTTGTGACGAGTCGGTTACCAAGCGCCAAAGTTGCTGCCACGAAATTGTGAGCATGTATAAGGACAATGGCGTCGACCCGATCGAAATCGCGTCGGAGAAAATGCGTCAATTTATCATCGAGTTGTCGAAATTAGAGGCCACTCCGAAAAGATTTCTGAACGACATGTTTTCAATTTGGATGATGTTCATCAGAGATCCGAACTCAATACCGCCTGAGTTCCTGAAAATCGATGAGGTAAAAGAAGCCATGGACGAGCTGACTGTCATGAGCTCAGATCCGATAACTCGAGCGGAGTATCTGGCTCGTCAAAGGGAACTGAACGACATCCGCTCCGGCATGAGCGTCAAATACGAGGAAGGCATCGAAAAAGGTAAAGCAGAAGGCGAAAAAATCGGAGAACACAAAAAAGCCATTGAAACAGCGAAAAAGATGTTAAATGACGGTTTATCCGCAGATTTAGTTGCAAAGTATTCAGGCCTCAGTATTGCCGATATCGAAGGGTTAAAAAAATAGCTGTTTGCCTGTTTTTTAGGTTGCTGAAAAATTGTTGGGGTATTCAGAAAATAACGGAAAAATTTTTCTTGTAACATCATCTCCTATTGCGATGCAAGTGTTTTGATGATAAATTTCAAAAGTCGGTGATGCCCGTGTGGCGGAATGGTAGACGCTGCAGACTTAAAATCTGCTGACCAATCGGTCGTGGGGGTTCGAGTCCCTCCACGGGCACCATGTTTCCTTATACTAAGTTGATATTCGAAAATTCTAAATCGCTACCAGAGAAGTTAGCTATCCTAAATCGTCCAAAATAGTTTGCAATTTCAGTGAGTTAAATACGGATATCAGTCTGTTTAGCAACGCAAATCTATTACCCTTGATTTTTTCGTCTTCTGCGTTCACAAGTACCTGTTCAAAGAACGCCGACACTTTCGGTTCAATTTCGATTAAAGCCGACAATTGTTGTTTGAACTTTTCGCAAGCCTCCGTGCTTTCATCTTTATTCAAATTTTCAATTTTCTTTCCTGCAGTCGAAATTGCTTCGAACAAATCAATTTCACATTGTTCGCTGAATAATGCAGAGTCAATATCAGCTGCTGTTGAAGTCCCTTGCATGATATTTTTGGCGCGTTTGTATTCCGATACCAATTTTTCACCGACTTCGCTGTTCAAAACCTCGTTCAAAGTTTCAGCTTTTCTATATGCGTTCAAAATATCACTTTCTCCGACAGTTACAGCTTTTGCTACCGCGTGAGAAATGCCGGAATCTTTCAACAGTACTTTCAATCTATCCATGATAAATAGCATTACGTTATTGACGGTATCTGGTTTTAAATCTTTTACTGTCAATTGGTTGAACGTTTTTTGAACAATGTTTCTTAAATCTATCGTTAAATTCTGCGACTTAATAATTTTTAAAATACCAATGGCCGCGCGACGTAACGCAAATGGATCTTTTGAGCCTGTTGGCTCTTTTCCTATCGCGAAGAACGATGTGATAATTTCAACTTTATCTGCTAGAGCAAGTAATGCGCTTACAGGTGCGGTAATATCATCTGCGGCTTTATATTGGTCGCGAATGGCGTCACATACCGCTGGGTTTTCTTCTTGAATTCTTGCATAATGACCGCCCATGATGCCTTGTAATTCAGTGAATTCACAGACCATGGTTGTCGGCAAATCACACTTGGCTAATGTTGCTGCGCGCCGCAATAGGGCGGCTGTCGTTGCGGAAAATCCTGCGTTATATTTACTGATTTCTTCATAAACAAAATCGCAAACTTTTGATAGGCTTTTGGTGCGTTCGTACAGCGTTCCAAGTTTTTCTTGAAAAGTGATTTTTTTCAAATCTTCCAAATGTGATTCAAGTGGCTTTTGTAAATCAGTTTCGAAGAAGAAATACGCATCAGCCAAACGAGCATTCAAGACACGTTCATTTCCACGAATAATAGTAGCTCCTTTATCCGTGGCGACATTATTCGCGACGAAAACGAAAAACGGTGCGAGCTTGCCGTCAGCAGTTCGTGTCGGAAAATAGCGTTGATGCGTTCTCATCGGTGTAATAATTGCTTCTTCCGGAAGTTTCATGAATTTCTCCGGGACATGACCCAGCAACACAACGGGATACTCGACAAGGCCAACTACTTCATTCAATAAAGATTCTGTAACTTCTACTGAAATATTGTTTTCATTTTCAATTTTCTTGAAAGAGTCCAGAATAATTTTCTTTCTTTCTTCCTGGGATACGATAACAAAAGCTCTTCGCATCGATGAAACATAACTATCAATGTCAGTAGCTTGTATTTTTTGAGGAGATAAAAATCTGTGGCCAAAAGTATAATCACATGATTTTAAATCTATCTCAGGCAAGGTGACATTTACTTGCTTGCCTCCGAACATTGCCATTATGTTGCGAATAGGGCGCACGAAGTGAAATTGATGCTTGCCCCAGTGCATGGATTTCTGCCACGAAATGGCGGCGATTGACTCTCGTACTATATCCCCTAAAAGGTCTGCTGTATTTTTCGCTTCATGCTCTACGTTTGCAAATACGAAAGTTTTTTTATCAATAGTTTTTTCGATACATTGTTCGCGAGAAATATTATTTGCTTTTAAAAATTTCTCGATAATTTCTGCGGGAGCAGTAGTCTGCGGACCTTTCTTTTCTTCTGTAAAGGCATCTATTTTTGCATTTAACTTTGCAGAAAACACAATTCTGCGAGGGGAAATAAACGTTTTTACCGAATCATATGAAATACGCTGTGCGTTAAAACGAGATGTGACGGCGTTTTCAAACTCTTTTATTGCACCTGACTGAAGGCGAGAAGGAATTTCTTCAACTAATACTTCTAATAAAAAATCATTCATGACAATTCACCTGTACTTCACAACACGCTTTCGCCAAGGCTCTGACTCGCGCGATTCTGTCAACTCTTTCCGCAACGCTTAAGGCTCCGCGAGCATCCATTAGGTTAAATAAATGGCTAGCTTTCATACACTGATCATATGCCGGAAGAGCCAAACCCGCTTCTGCTAATTTTTTACATTCAGTTTCTGCATCGAGAAAATGTCGAGCTAATTTTTCTACGTCTGCATACTCAAATGAATATTTTGAAAATTCTACTTCCTGCTGCATGCAGACATCTCTGTATGTTATTTTGTGTTCGTCTTCTTTTCCGTTCCAATTTAAGTCATAGACATTATCTACGGATTGAAGGAACATTGCTAAACGCTCCAAGCCATAGGTCAATTCCACAGTAACAGGGTTACAAACAATACCTCCTACCTGCTGAAAATACGTAAACTGAGTGACTTCCATGCCATCACACCAAACTTCCCATCCGAGACCGGCAGCTCCTAACGTTGGGCTTTCCCAGTCATCTTCAACAAAGCGAATATCATGTAGTTTGTAATCGATGCCAACGACTTCCAAACTCTTTAAATAAATATCCTGTATATCGTCAGGGGACGGCTTAATTACAACTTGAAACTGATGATGCTTTTGTACACGATTCGGATTTTCACCGTATCTTCCGTCAGCTGGACGACGAGATGGTTGGACATATGCAGCTTTCCAATCTTTCGGCCCGAGCGCTTTCAAAAATGTATTCGGATTAAATGTACCTGCGCCAACTTCCATGTCGTATGGTTGTAAAAGGGCGCATCCATAATCGCCCCAATATTTCTGCAGGGCAAAAATTATATCTTGAAATCCGTTCATGAAAACCATCCAATATTACGCTCAAAATTAACACAAAACGTAAATATTAAACAGTACAAAAAAGCGATTTCTTACGAAACCGCTTCTTGATTATGTAAAAGGAGAAAATATTTAATTCTTTTTACCTGGTGGGAGGCGTCCGCATCTGCAGTTTTATCTTTATAAGTCCCCATCCATCTTTGAAAAAAGTTACACTCGCCTTTCCTTCTTCCTTATGTGTGGACAATTTTGCAATCTCTCGTTTTCCGGAAAACACGATATAATCTTTGTTAAACTCATCCCCGAAATATTTAACCGCTAAATTGCCGTCACTTCCGACCGTGCAATAGAAAAGACTGCTTTTATCATTTCCATTGTCGTCCTTTATTTTGATGTTATCAGCGGATGCCACCATTACCGGAGTGGGGGTAGCACCAAATTTACCTGGTTGCAAATTAACAACAGGCACAACTTTCGGCTCATAAATAAACTTAGCATTCGCAACGAAACAACACACACACAAACTAATTATAGCTATCAATCTTTTCATTTTTCTCTTTCATATCCCTTACTACTAAAAGTATATATGTTGTCCTGTGAAAAAAACAAGCCTATTTTTAAAAAAGAAAATTAATATTTTTTATGAGTCAAAAGCCCTAAGATTCGAGAGAGGGTCTCTTTCAGATCTTTTCGCTCAATGACCATATCCACCATTCCATGATTAAGTAAATATTCAGATTTCTGAAAGCCTTCAGGAAGTTTTTCGCGTATTGTCCCTTCAATAACCCTAGGTCCTGTAAATGCAATAATCGCTTCAGGTTCCGCGATATGAATATCACCTAGCATAGCAAAAGATGCTGACACACCGCCGGTTGTCGGATTGGTTAACAGCACGATATACGGAAGCTCTGCCTCCTTAACTTTGTTTACAGCAACGACAGTACGAGGCATCTGCATTAAAGAAAATATTCCTTCTTGCATTCTCGCTCCACCTGAGCACGGCACGACTAAAAATGAATATCCTTTTGAAACGGCCAATTCTGCTGCTGCGATAAAGTCTTCTCCGACCGCTGTTCCCATAGAGCCACCCATGAAATCAAAGTTGAAAAAAACTGCTACAGTTTTATGACCATCAATACGACCGAATCCTGTAACTACCGCGTCTTTTTCTCCTGTTTTATCGCGAGATGCTTTTATTCTATCTGTGTATTTCTTGCTGTCTTTGAATTCTAACGGATCTTTGATGCCGGTGCTTGCTTTTATCCTTGTAAAATCACCATTATCAAACAGTAATTTAATCCTATCGTTTACGCCAAGCCTTAAATGATACCCGCAGTGCGGACAAACTCTCAAATTCGCATCGAGTTCTTTATTGAAAATCATTTGCTCGCATTTTGAACACTTTTCCCAAAGGTTATCTGGAACGTCTTTCCCGACAAGCGCTCTGATTTTTGGTCGCACAAAATTCGTTAACCAGTTCATTATCTGCGTCCTTAATTTGGTATTCGACCGTTGATTAGGTCTTTCAATTGCTTTCCTGCTTTAAAGAATGGAACTTTCTTTTTTTCTATTATTACTTTTTCGCCAGTTCTTGGATTGCGGCCCTCGGTGCTTTCTCTTTCTCTAATAGAAAAAGAACCGAAACCGCGTAACTCTACGCGATGACCGTTTTTTAAAGCTTCAGTTATGCAGTTAATAACAATAGACACGATTCTATCCACATTTTTCATGCTCATATATGGATATATCTCGGAAACTCTCGCTACCAAATCTGATCTTGTCATAAAATTCCCTCTAAAAAAGACATCGTTAAAAGTGCCAAAATATTATATAAACGTCAACTGTATATGTATTTTATCTGGAAATATTATATAAATAAATTATGAAGGATATAAATTTTTTTGAACACTTTTATAATTCAAACGGCGGCGACAGATTGGTAAAGGATGTCTCCCGCGAAATTAATCCTGATATTTGGGAAAAGCGTTGCTTAGTGTTCGGATATGGCGAGAAATTTTTGGATAATTTCGAAGCCGCGGAGGTGTATTACGCTATTCCCAGTGGTAACAAAATTTATCATTGGCCGAAGATTCGTCCTTTTAAAACAATTGTGGCAGACGCTGATGCATTGCCGTTTTCTCCAGAAGCGTTCGATGCTGTGGTCGTTGTTCATTACGTTGAATTTGAAAAAAAGTGCTCAGACGTTTTTAGAGAAATATATCGAGTGCTTAAACCGAAAGGAAAACTGATAATCGTTTCGGCTAACAAAACGGATTTTCTTGAAAAGAATGCGAAAAAACTCGGTATGAATGACATCATTTCAGAATTGAATAACATGTCGTTTTTTGTAAATAAAATTTTCGGCGTCAATAGAAAAATGAACTTCTGGCCTTACAGATTCAGTTATACGTTGAACAAATATAATGAAGCTATTATAAACGTTTTTCCGTTTATGTCGGATATCGTTATTATCTCTTCTGAAAAAACAGAAAGTGCTCCGGAAGTAGTAAGCTCATTCAGCGAACAGTATGAGATGTCATGATGTTTTCTCCTGAAATATTGAGCCTCTGTACGTTATCTGTCAGTTTTATCGCTATTCTTGTTGCCGTAAAGCTTTTCGGGAAGAGTGGCCTATTTGTGTATACCGCAATTGCCGTGGTTGCATCTAATTTGCAAGTGCTCAAACTTACAAAATATGGGGTTGTTGATAATCCGATCGCGTTGGGAACGGTGATATTCGCAACGGTTTTTGCAGTAGATAATATTTTAACTGAATACTATGGGGCAGAAACCGCGACTAAGAATGTTTGGTTGAGTTTTTTCGGCTATTTGTTTTTCGCAATAATAATGGAAATTGCGGTTTTGCATCCTGCTGTAGTCGGTTATGAATGCACAAACTTACACGAAGAATTCGGAAAACTTCTTTCGCCGAGCATGGTTTTACTGTTTTCTAGTTTGATATCCTACGCTGTTGGACAATTAACAGATATATTTTTGTTTTCTGCTCTGAAAAAAATGACCCGCGGAAAGTATGTATCGGTAAGGTCATTTGTTTCTATGGCTATCTCTACATTTTTGGATAATTGCGTGTTTTCGGTATGTGCTTGGGTGATTTTTGCAAAAAATCCTGTTAGTTGGAAAACACTTTGGTATACGTATATTTTTATAACATATTTACTCAGATTGTCTGTTGCGATTTTATGCGTTCCATTAGTAAAATTAGCCGGAGTTTGGATAAAGAAGAGACGAGATGTACCGGAATTTTAAGTTTGAAATTATCTCCCGTCATGAAAAAGCGCGTTTGGGTTTGCTATATACACCACATGGTTTGATAAAAACACCGGCGTTTATTTTTTGCGGGACGAAGGCTAGCGTAAAAGGAATTTCGCCTCGTCAATTGAAAGAAGCTGAAACTCAAATCATTCTATCTAACACTTATCATTTGTTTTCATATCCTGGCTCTGCGTATATAAAACAGCGTGGCGGATTGCATAAATTTATGGGATGGAATGGCCCGATGTTTACGGATTCCGGCGGTTTTCAAATTTTCAGTTTAGGGCATGGTTCAGTTGCAGATGAAATCAAAGGACGTCGTTCTGGAATCTCGACTTTAACAAAAATCAATGAAAATGGCGCAACTTTTAAATCATATTGGGATGGTAGTGAGCAATTGCTTACCCCTGAAAAATCTATTCAAGTGCAACGCGATTTGGGCGCAGATTTAATTGTCGCCTTTGATGAATGCACACCATATCACAGTGATAAAAAATATACTGAAAAGTCTATGGAGCGTTCGCATCGTTGGGAAAAGCGTTCTCTAGATGAGTTTGTCCGAGGTAACGATTATTCGCAGGCAATGTATGGAATTGTTCAGGGCGGAGTGCACGAAGATTTGCGAAAAAGAAGTGCGGAATTCGTTAGTAGTAATCCGTTTTTCGCAACTGCTATTGGTGGAACTCTTGGCGCGACGAAAGAACAGATGTATGAAGTCGTAGAAATGGCAATGAATGGCTTAGATATTTCTCGTCCGATTCATCTTTTAGGGATAGGTGGAATCAGTGATATTTTCAGGGGTGTTGCACTTGGAATAGATACGTTTGATTGTGTACATCCGACACGCATCGCGCGGCATGGTGGAGCATTAGTAAAAGCCGCATACAGAGATGACAAAAGACGAGAACACATTAATTTGAAGAGGACGGAATATGCTACGGACGACAATCCGATAGAAATGGATTGTGATTGTCCGACTTGCAGAAGTTTTTCGAAAGCGTATTTGCATTATCTTTTAAAGGCTAAAGAATTACTAGCGTTGCAAGCGATAGCCGTTCATAATATTCATTTTATGAATAAACTTATGGCTGAAATTCGTCACGGATTGGAAACGAATAGTTTAGAGGCAGTAAAAAGCGAATGGTGTTGAGAGTTTTTTGTTGCATTGTATTTTTGGTATTCAGATACGCATTGTTCGCCGGTAACGCAATGTTGGAGCAGAGAGATTTTCATTATGCTGCTCACGTTGATATCAAAATGGAAAAAAATTTATTTGAGCAATTGTCTGATATAATTTCAGAATCTGAAATCGCTGATGAAATAAAAAAATTACGTACTTTCAGTCAACAAGATAAAACGGTAAGTAATATGCGAGCTCTGCGGGACAGGGTTATTAATGATGTGGATGCGATATATCAGAAAGCATACTACTATGGATTTTATGACGCAAAAGTAAATTATAAAATAAAAAAGTTAGACGTTGTTCACGTTGATATCTCCGTAGATTTAGGTCGTATTTTTAATCTGGAATTGAATTTTACATTTGATAATCAGGACGACGATTTTAAAACTTTTTATGATCCGATTTTTTTCCAAAAATTGCGAATGTCTAAAGCGTCTATGAAGGATATGAAAAAACTTTTAGAGGCGATGCTCTTCGAACTACAGAAGAGGGGATTTGTAGAACCAACAATTAAAGAGAAAAAAGCGACTGTGCAGTATGATAAACATTCCGTCTTGCTGAACGTGGTGATTGATACAGGGGAAAAAGGGTATTTTTCTGATACAACAATTAAAGCATTTCCGGGGATTAATACAGAATTTATAAAAAATCGCATTGATTGGCATGAAGGAGAAATGTTCGATATTGAAAAAGTACAATCGACGGAAGAATCTCTCAAAGATACCCAAATATTTTCCAGAGTAAAGGTTAAATCCGGTGAAATGGCAGATGAACGTGTGCCCATGTCCATTAATTTAGAGGAAGAAAAAAAACATACTATTGGCGTCAGCTTGTTGTATTCGGGAATGCGGAATATGAATTTCGAAAAGAAATCGCAAACTCAGAAAAGTTTGAAATCGATAATTGCGCGATTATCTTGGGAGAGGAATAACGCTTTCGGAAATGGCGAAAAACTAAACGTTATTATCGAGGGTACACCTATGAAAATTCGTTCGAAAAGAGCGGACTATGGTTTTGAGACTAAATTAATGCAGCCAGATATTTGTATGAGAAACGATACGATGACTTATGTAATATCTAGGCGTCAGGAATTGACTAACGCATTCTTTAAAAAAAGTGATAAAGGAGGATTCCTGTACAATTATCCGTTTAATAAGATTTTTTCCGTAGGTATTGGATTCATGACAGAACGAAACGTGCTGGATAGTAGTGATGTATTGTTCTGTAATTCTGAAGATAATAGGAAGTACGAAGATGCGTCGATACCTTTGGAGTTTGTTTTCGACAAGACAGACAGTTTGCTAAATCCGACAGAAGGATATCGTTTAACGGCGAAGTATACAAAAACATTTTTCCGCCATGCTGGAATACGGAATTTATCGAATGCAGAGTTGGGATTTGCGTATAACTATTCTTTGGATGAAATCAAGCGCACAGTTTTGGCGTTTAATGTAAAAGGTGTACAAATCTTGAAGCATAATGTTGATGATATTCCAATTGATAAAAGACTTTACGCTGGTGGAATGAATTCGGTTCGTGGTTATGCAAATCAGATGGCTTGCGAAATAATAGAGGGAGAAGGGGCTCCATTTGGCGGAAAAAAGTTGCTTGAATTCAATACGGAAGTAAGACGCAAATTTAATAGTAATTTTGGTGGAGTACTGTTTTTTGATGGTGCAAGAATTTTTGAAAATCAATCTCGATATGAAAATATAAAGATAGAAAAGAAAAGGTGGTTTTGTTCAGTTGGTTTTGGTGTACGTTATTTTACCAGTATCGGACCGATTAGAGTTGATTTCGCGTTTCCTATTAAGAGACGCAGAGGGGTTGATTCGAGAATGCAATTTATTATGAGTTTGGGGCAGGCATTTTGAAGTCGTTTTTGAAAATTTTCCTCAAAATAATTCTATCAATAGCGGTGGCTTGCACGTTGCTTATCGGGATGTTTTGCTTCGATTCCGGACGGGCACTTTTACTGCATGGCGTTACAAAATATTTTGCAATGCGTAACACTGTCTTCCTTATAAAGGGATTAGACAGCAAAATTTCAAAAGCCGATGAAATATTTATTCGCTCTGCAGATGGAATAGAACTAATTTTTTCGGATATAACATTTACAAGAAAACAGTTTATAGAACGCTCTTCAATTTATGTTTCAAAATTTGTGTTAAACGGTTCAGATGATAAAATAGATTTAAATACGCAATTAAAGGGGCTTATTCCATTAATGCGTACTTTGCGAATTTTTATAAGTGATTTAAAACTTGGCCGTGGATATCTATATAAAATAGGACCTGAAACATATTATCTTGATAACTTAAAATATGTATCAAAAAAGAATGAGGACTTTTTATACAGCGATATAAATTATGACAGCGCGAATAAAGGACATTCACTAGACGTTGTATTCCGTTGGGACGGGGGGCGCAGTGTCGCAGGAGATATTAAGTTCAAAAATATTATTGGATTTGATGGAACCTTAATTGTAAAAAATCCAGACGCCAAATTTTCTGATTATGAACTAAATGCGACAAAAGGTAATTGCAAAATTAGTAGCAATGGCTGTTACAAAGATTTTATGCTGGACGTAAAAATCGATGATGCAACAATTAATTATGACGACAAAACTTATACTTGTTCAGGCAATGTCTTCCTAGATAATCAATCGGTTAAATTATTTTCAGAGATTGATATGGAAAAAATCGTTAATGATATGTCATATCTTCCTGATGATTTAAAAAATGCGAAAGCTCATTTTGATGTTGATTGTAAATTTAATGGAGGCGGTACAGTAAATATCGTTTTGCAAAAAGAGAATGAGCGCATCGGGGAAATTTCCGGTGAATGTAAAAATAAGCATCTAAATGTTTCAGGAGATTTAAGTAAAATAGATTGGTGGGGGTTCCGCTTTTCTAATCTGGATGTACAGGCGGACGATTTCGAAAAAGCTAACATATCGCTTTGTGGAGAAGATATCGAGATTTCAGCAGATTTGAATTTTAAGGATAAAATCGAAGTTGGTTCATTGGAAATGGTGAGCAGCAAAGGCTTTATAAAATCAAAACAGCCATTTTTCTTGGGGAAAAATACAGAGTGCGCCTTCGATTTCAATTTTAATCAATTGGATTTTTGGAATAATTTTATTCCAATTTCGGGAAGTGGCTTCGGAACTCTTAATTATAAAAATGGGGCCCTTTCAGGAAACGCAGAGTTTGCGAAAATAGATTTCGGTAGTGGTTATAAATTATTCGCTGCGAAAGTGTCAGGTGATGCAAAGAATTTCGTTTGCGACGCAGAAACGGTTGCGGTTTCTGGTTTGTTGCTTCATCGTTTTAATATGAAAAAACGCGATGACAATTTCGAGTTAACGAGTGCAGTAAATAATGTAGGGACCTTGAAAGCAACTGGAAATCTATCTGAAAACTTCAAACAAGTTTCGATAAAGAAATGCGAAGTGTTTACGACAAATTCGGTGTTGAAAACAAACTCATGTAATTTCGATTTTGAAAAAGGATGCTACGACTTGGAGTGCGCTTTGTTTAGTAAAAAGCTAAAAGCGTGTGGTACAGCAAAAGTATCCAGAACGCCATCGGAGTGGATTTTTAATTTTAAAGAGTTTCAAGCGTTTAGATTGGCTGAATTGTTACAACATTCTGCATTAAAATTTGTGATTGATGGTGGCATTAAATTAACCGCTGTTAATAATTATTTCGTTGGGGATGGAAAATTTTCTCTTAGGGGCGTTATGGCTCATGCAAATGTGTTGAACGCTGAAACACACGCGTCAACTAATGGAATTAAGATTAAAGTAGATCTAACCAAAGATAAATCGAAGCTTGCAGGGGAAGCATCACTTCCTATATTGATACTGAAAGATGGAGATATAATTCAGACTATAAATGATGGGATGGTATCTTGCCGGTTTTTTGGCCGCTCGAATCTGGAACACGTATTTGAATTAACAGATGATTCCGATTTAAAGGGAGAATTAAATTGTGATTTTTCTATAAACGGTAATCTTGCTAACCCAAATATAAAGGGATTCCTGAATTTGAAAGATGCATATATTTCCATTGGAGATTTAGTGCTGAAAAATGGAAATGTTTCTCTTATCGGTAGCGGTAAAAATATAATTGTAGAACGTGCGAGTTTTAGGGATGATGATTCTCGTACCGCAACCGTAAGCGGAAAAGGAGAGTTGTTTTTCGAGGGATGGCGACCAGATATCGATACAAAGCTGAATTTATTTTTTGATAAATTTACGTTGTTTGATTCGGAAGAAATGAAAATAGTTGTCGATGGAACTGGTGCAATTTCTGGCCCGATAAAAGATATGAAATTGAAGGGAAATATAAATGTTCCGAAATGCGAAATTCGTAACTTTAAGACCGATAACTCATCTGAAAATGAAATAGAAGTAGAAAATGTCGCGCATAAACCGAGGAAGCAGGCAGGCGAAAGTTCAGAGGATTTCTTCGATTACGATATTAGTATGCATTGTCCGGATATAAGTTTTTCAGGAAGCATATTTAACGTGGCACTCAGCGGAGATTTAAAATTAGTATCTTACTCGGGTAAGGCTTCGTTGGAAGGGAAGTTGAATTTATCTGATGGTAAACTGGATTTATTTGGTAAGCGTATGAAATTTACTGAAGGACGAATCGTATTTTTAGAAGAGTTTCCTTTCGATCCGAAAGCTTACTTGGTTTGTCGTGGAAATTTTTCGGATATCGTGGTTCAGTTAGTTATCAGAAATAGCCCGAGTAAAGGTGTGGTACTTAAACTAAGTTCTACTCCGAACTACAGTATAGAAGTAATTTTATCGATGATGATGTTCGGAAAAGAAATGAAATATTTGTCTGTTGGAGAGGCTGCTCAGTTGGCGCATATCGTTTCTCGAATTAACGAAAGGGGTAATATATTATCGATATTGAATACATTCCAAGATATAGGAATCGTAGATAGCCTTTCTTTTTCGTCAGATAACAATGGTTCGTCAACTTTGTATTCGAATACTCAAAGCTCATCATCGCAAAATAATGTGAATGTAAGTGCGGGCAAATATATACATGATAATGTTTATGTTAGTGTTAATAAGAGAGAAAAAGAAACAACATTTGACGTTGATTTGTCGGTGACACCGACGGTATCAGTAAAGGCCAATACGGCGGGAGAAGTCGGTGTTAGCTGGAAATATCGTTATTAGGTTTGTAAAGTGAATTGAGAGAAAGAGCAAATGAGAGAATTATATCATTATCCGTTAGATGCGTATGGGCGTTTGGTTAGGATTTATTTAAAAGAAAAAGCTTTGGATCACGAAGTGATAGCAGAGACTCCGTGGGATAGAAAAAAACCGTTCTCCGAAAATCATATGTTTTCCGATTTGCCGACGTTGGTCGATATGGATGGATTGGTCTTAGAAGGATGGTATGCAATTGTTGAGCAAATAGAGCAATCTTATAGATCGAATTCTTTGCTCGGTATAACGCAAAAAGAAAAAGCTGAAACACGGCGAATTATGACGCTTTTTAACATTATGTTTTTTGCAGAGGTAACTAAGAATATTGTTTTTGAAAAAATAATAAAACGGTATACGGAAAATGCTTCACCGGATTCATCAAAAATCAGAAGTGGAATATCTTCAATAAAAAGATATTTCGATTATATTACGTGGCTTACGAACAGACGAAATTGGTTGGCAGGAGATTCATTTACGCTGGCAGATATTTCTGCGGCAGCTCATATATCCTGTCTTGATTACGTTGGCGCAGTAGAGTGGGATAAATATCCGGACGTTCAGGATTGGTATGCAAGAATAAAATCTAGGCCGTCATTCAGAGATATTTTGTCAGATAGGGTGTCATATGTAGTTCCGCCAGATTATTACAGTAAGTTGGATTTTTAACGCGGTTTTAATAAGATAAAAAAACGAGATTATTTTATTAAATTTTGACCTATCTTAAATTTTGAGTGCAAAAGATTTTTATTTCATGAAAAATAGTTTGTAATTTATTTTAAAGTATAGTACTACTGAAAACGTGGTTCGTGTTTTTGTTATGATAGTGAGAGATTTTTTTCAAAAGATTATAAATTCATTTATGAAATTAGCGGATGTTGCTGCCGCCCGTGTGGAGAAATACGGTGCTCGGTATGTTTCATTCGGAACTTTTTCTCTTATAAATTACATTTTCCCGTTTTATATGTGGTCTGAGCATCACAGTGCGGATGCTGTAGTCCTAAGCATAAGAATCGTTGCAGGAATTTTAAATTTCTTCCTGATTATGCATGAAACTTGGCCTTCGTCTTTAAAAAAGTATCTGCCAATTTATTGGTATTTTACGGTGATGTTTTCTCTACCGTTTTTCGCCGGGTACATGTTGTTGCTTGAGCAGTTCTCTGTTTTTTGGATAATAAATGTTTCATTAGCTTTGGTGCTTTCGCTGATTGTCTTGGATATACAAACATTTTTGGTGCTTTTCCCACTTGGTTGCTTTTTCGCGTTGGCACTTGCATGGATGAATGGAATTCCACTTGAAGGATTCGAAATTTCAGGAGTGTCCTTTCAAGTAATATATTTAATGATTTTTTCAAGTGTCGTCGCTGTATTTTTTTCGCGGAATAGGGAACAGATAGAGCAGGAAAAGATAGAAACGTTACGTGCTTTTGGTGCGACAATTGCACATGAAATGAGAACGCCTCTTTCTACTATAGCACTGTTATGCAAGCTTATTAAACGTTCAAAAGGAGATGCTGAAAAGACTCTTGATAGTGTTAATAAAATTAGTCGAGAGGTGTCCGAGGCATTGCTGACTGTGGATATGATGCTTACGAGATTAAAGAGACATTCGAATTATTTTAATCGAGAAGGACAGCTCTTGAGTATGAAAAATTGCGTGCTTGAAGCGATTGATAGATATCCTTTTGGTGATGATGAGCGAGAGAGTGTAGAGTTTAATCAGGAGAACGATT
>JAILGW010000111.1 GCA_024696365.1 Alphaproteobacteria bacterium
GAGCAACCTTGGTTCGAATCCAGGTTCCCCAGCCAAAATCTTTGGTAGAGCTTTATTTTTTATAGGACGTTTGCAGAGGACCTGTTATAACAACGGATCCCCTCTAATCTAGTCAAGAAACTTCTGTTATTATTGATAAAAACTTAAACATATGATAATTTTTAAATAAATTTTAGTCATATAAACGATGGAAGTTGCGTCCTTACAAGTTGTAGCAGATGAATATGATAGTAAAGTTACCGTGCTGCTGTCAGGGGATTTGACAGGGGGATTTTCTGTTCCGAACAAATCTGTTTTTGAATCTTTGAAAGGGAAAAAACAACTTATTTTAAAAAACAATGGCATTACAAATTGGAATCAGCAAAGTGTTATTACTTTGTATGCTCACTTAAAATATTTATCAGAATACATTGATGTAAATTTTCAAGATTTACCAGAAGTAATGGAGAGATTACTTCTGTTAGCGTTGCAAGTACCTTTGAAAAAATCAGAATCACAACAATATGAAGAAAACTTTTTAGAGCGCATCGGTGCAAAAGGAATTTTTATTTTCCAACGCTTCAAATATGGAAGTGTTTTTTTTAAACAAATATTCGTTTCATGGTGGCATCAACTAACTGGACAGGCGGTCTATCGTAAAAAAGATTTTTGGCTGGCTTTGGAAGATTGCGGCCCTCGTGCTATAGGAATTGTTTCTTTAATCAGTTTTTTAGTCGGGTTAATTTTAGCATTCGTCGGAGCATTACAACTGAAAAATTTCGGAGCTCAAATATATGTCGCTAGCCTTGTAACAATTGGAATGATGCGAATCATGGGGGCAATTATGACCGGGATTATTATGGCAGGTCGAACAGGAGCTTCTTACGCCGCTATAATTGGAACAATGCAAGTCAATGAAGAATTAGATGCTCTGCAAACTATGGGAATTGCAAAACATGATTTTTTGGTTCTTCCCCGTATGAATTCTATTTTGTTATCTATGCCTATCTTAGTCCTGATTTCTGACTTCATGGGCATTTTCGGAGGAGGTTGCATTTGCGTCTTTTTTTGGGATATTCCTTCAAGCGAATATATTCGTTACGCGACTTCAGCTTTTAGCTTGAGTCATTTTCTAGTCGGAATTTTTCATGGCTTGGTTTTCGGATTTATAATCGCAGCTTGCGGATGCTATTTTGGAATAAATTGTGGAAGAAACGCTGACAGTGTCGGAAAGGCTACAACCGATTCTGTTGTTTACGCAATTGTTTGGATGATTATCGTGACAGGGATAATTACGCTTATTTGCGAAGGATTGGGCATATGACAGAGAATTCTCCGATTATCTCAGTTCAAAATTTAAGTATCGGTTACGAAGACAATGTGGTTATGGAAAATCTGTCTTTTGAAATAGAAAAAGGCGATATTTTTATCATTATGGGCGGGTCAGGCTGTGGAAAAAGTACTTTGCTACGCACTATGACAGGATTGCTGCCGGCGATTGACGGAAAGATCTTAATAGATGGCATTGACGTTGTAACGGCCTCAACGGAAAAGAAAAAAAATTTGATGACACGATACGGTATTTTGTATCAAGGCGGTGCGCTTTTCAGTTCTATGACCTTATTTGAAAACGTAGCGCTTCCACTGCAGCAACATACCACATATACGGCAAAAGAAATTCAAAAAATCGTTGAATTTAAACTGGCATTAGTCGGTTTAGCTGGTTTTGAAAAATTTTATCCTTCAGAAATTAGCGGTGGAATGAAAAAACGCGCTGGATTAGCCCGGGCTTTAGCATTAGATCCGGAAATCGTATATTTCGATGAACCTTCAGCAGGATTAGACCCTGTGAGCTCCAAACGTTTAGATGATTTGATTTTGGAAATTAATAAAAGTTTGAGAACGACAATTATCGTTGTTACTCACGAATTGCCATCCATATTCGCTATCGGAAAAAACTGTATTTTTCTTGATAACACAATAAAAACTTTTTCGGCTATGGGTAATCCGAAAGAATTATTAAAGAGTCCTCCAAACGACCGAGTTTTAGCATTTTTGACTAGAGGAGTTTTGAATGAAGAAAGAACCAAATAAGAGTTTAATCGGTATATTCTTAATAGCTGGTATTTTAGTCTTCAGTTTTATTGTTGGACGCATTGTTTGGCAGAAATATGCCGAAGGAAAACATAATGTTTTTGTAATGTATTTTGAAGAGTCTTTACAAGGTTTAAATGAAGGCACCCCAATTGTTTTTCAAGGCGTAGAAATTGGTAAAGTCTCTGGCATAAAAATAATAGCAAATGAAGATAATTTGAAATTTCGTGTGGCCGTATATTCTCATTTAAAGCCTACAGGAATTTTAAGCTATAAAAGTGGTCAAGAAGCTTTCTTGAATAAAAGAAATGCGCAGAACTTAATACGAGTGCTAATTCAACGTGGATTAAGAGCTCGTTTAGTTA
>JAILGW010000113.1 GCA_024696365.1 Alphaproteobacteria bacterium
AGCAGAGCGTTTATCATAGGTATAATCATTCCGGCAATAGTTTATGTCGTGTGGATTTACTGTGTGTTCGAAAATATCGCGACAAGAGACGTGCTGTTTTTCGGAAAGTTACAGAATCACCAAGTGTCAGTCGGAGAATTAATTCAGTTTTTGTGCACTTCATCCGACAGTATATTTATGGAAATTACTCTCAAAGTACTGAGCATGTTTGCAATAGCGACGTCTGCCATCGGATGTGGACTGGGATTGCGGAAGTCTTTGCAGGAAATGATGCACGAAAGACGTTACAGCCGCACGATTTCCTCAATGATTATCTGTTTGGTGCCGATTTTAGCCGGAATAATTATACCAAACGCTTTTATTAATGTGCTTTCATTCGGTGGTATGATTGCGACGGTGTTTGTTATATTTGTGCCGTATTATTTATTGAAAATCAATGGGCACTTCGAGAATGCTTATGACCTCTGTTTCATATGTGGCGTGATAATAGTGCTGTGCGAACTCGCGCGCTATATGTCGTAAATTCTAAAAACGAGCTCATGAATATTATTATTCGTGAGCCCGGCGGCATGAAGAAAACTCCCGCTGTTTTTGCAATACCTCTAAGATGTGCGCACCTGCTCTAAGAATCTTAAAAGTTTCGATTCAATTGATACCTTGTATAGCGACGCTCGCCACTTTTAGTCATGATTCCTTTTCTAAACAAATCGTTCAAATCTCTAGTCGCAGTGGCTCTTGATGCGTTCGAAATCCTTCTGTATTTAGCAAATTTTGTCGATTTTTCATCAGTATTTTATACCAGCGAAACAACAGACTTTCAGAAAGAGGCTCTTCAACGGAATTTTGCGTATCTACAACAACAGCGGCGATGTTATTTTCTTTCAAATTCCAGTCGATTTTTTGCTTTTGAATGTTTTTTCTAATCGATAATTTTACACTGTTGCGATTAAGCAGCTCGCCTTCAATTTCCGACGTGCGAAAGGCCTCCTCGCTAAGCTGCTCTATCCTTATGTCCGCCAAAACAGAGGTTTCCAAAGTTTCCTGAAGTCCTGTCAAAAGCCCTGCGTTGAATGAATTTTTCGTCCAAATCAGAGATGCTCTTATAAGAAAAATGTGGCCAATTTTTCTGCTGCCAAATCCACTTCATGAGTTATAGCCTCGCTTTCTATAACTCATATTAATGCGTTTTTTGAGTTATAGAAGAAGAGAAAGCCACTTCATTCACTTTTAAAACACTTGTGTCTCCAAAAACTGAAGAGTTTTTTGCGAACTATCAATCTTTTTTTTACCAAAGCTCATTTATCATTGATAAAAGAGGAAAAATGAAATGAAAAATGCTGAAAGACAGGCTGCAATAAGAGGATTTATCAAGTATTGGAAGGATAGAGGGTATGAAAAAAGAGAAACCAATGAATTTTGGTTACAGCTTTTACAGAATGTTTTAAACGTTGAATTTCCCAATATATCATTTCAAAAACAAATAAAAATCAGAAAGAATACATATTATTACATAGATGCATATATTGAGCAGACAAAAGTATTAATCGAACAAAAAAGCTCGGAAAAAAGTTTATCTGACGAAACTTTTCAGCAAGCGAAACGGTACGCTAATAACCTTCCTCATGACGAACATCCTCGATGGATCGTGTTATGTAATTTTCAAAAATTCTTGATATATGATATGAATCGTCCCAACGATGATCCTCAAGAAATTTTGCTGGAAAATTTAGAAAAAGATTACACTAAGCTTTTGTTTTTGGTTCAGAGCAATAATAACCACATAACAAAGGAAGAAGAAATTTCTGAAAAAGCAGGAGAAGTCGTCGAGCGGTTATATGATGCCTTGTCGAAACAATACAAAGACAGCACCAATCCTAATTCATTGAAAAGCTTGAATATTTTGTGCGTAAGAATAGTGTTTTGTCTTTACGCGGAGGATGCTGAAGTTTTTGGAAAAGACCAATTTCTCAATTATCTGAAAGATTTTCAGGCGCCATATTTGCGCAATGCATTAATGGATTTGTTTAAAGTTCTAAACACTCCGCTAGACAAAAGAGATCCGTATTTGGGAGAAAAATTACGGGATTTTCCGTACGTAAACGGCGGCTTATTCGCAGATGAAGACATCGAGATTCCGAATTTTACAGAAGAAATGAGAGACATTTTGCTTACGCAAGCCAGCCAAAACTTCGATTGGTCGAAAATCAGTCCGACAATTTTCGGAGCCCTGTTTGAAAGTACCATAAACCCTGAAACCAGACGTTCTGTGGGCGTGCATTACACCTCAATAGAAAACATTCATAAGGTAATTGATCCTCTTTTTCTGGACGATTTGAAGGCAGAGTTTGAAAAAATAAATCAGCTCCCGAAAGGAGACAGTCGCAGAAAAAAGATGTTGTTAAGATTTCAAGATAAAATTTCGCAGCTGCGATTTTTAGATCCCTCGTGCGGCAGCGGAAATTTTTTAACAGAAACTTACATTTCTTTGAGAAGATTAGAAAACAAAATATTGCGAGAAGTTTATTCTCAGGGATTTTTGGGAGACATTGTAAATCCCATAAAAGTTTCGATTAAGCAATTTTACGGAATAGAAATAAATGATTTCGCGGTATCTGTCGCAAGAGCCGCTTTGTGGATTTCAGAATCGCAAATGCTGAAAGAAACAGAAGATATCGTGCCTGTGGATTTAGATTTTTTGCCCCTGAAAACAAACGCCAATATCGTTGAAGCAAATGCGCTACGTATTGATTGGGAAACAGTTATTCCGAAAGACGATCTTTTTTGCATTATGGGAAATCCGCCGTATGGAGGATATGTGTACACAACGCCTGAGCAAAGAGAGGATCTTGCCTTAGTTTATTTGTATATAAACGGAAAGCCCTATAAACATTCAAAGAAAAACGATTATGTCGCATGCTGGTATTTCAAGGCTGCTCAATTTATGCAAGGAACAAGTATTAAAGCGGCGTTTGTTTCAACAAATTCTATCACTCAAGGAGAGCAAGTCGTTTC
>JAILGW010000027.1 GCA_024696365.1 Alphaproteobacteria bacterium
TCACAGCAATAACGTACGCTGTTCTCATGTTGTAGACACTAAAAAGTGCGTAGCTTGTGGCACATGCGCAAAAGCCTGTCCGTCGAAAGCGATAACCGTAAACGCACATTGTAACGGCGACACAAAAGAACTGGACGAAATATCCATCGATTACGGCAAATGTTGCTTCTGCGGAATATGCGAATCGGCATGTCACAAAAAAGCAATCAAGTTAACGTCAGAAAATATACAAACTGTCCGCAAAAAGACGGTCGTTAAAAATATCAAAAACATATCGCGAATAAAGAAATAAAACTCGAGATAAAGTTTTTCCCTTCGTGTTGCTTATATATAAAGTTTACTGCTATTGTTAGAAAAGATAGTAGGAGAGGTACCAATGCTGGATTACGCTATAATAATTGCTTATCTTTTGTTAACTTTGGTTATAGGTTATTTTTCAGGTAAAAATGTACATACGGTACAGGATTACTCTGTCGCCAATAGAAATTTTTCAAATATGACGTTGCTTGCAACAATATTTGCATCGTTTTTAGGAGGAGCAGATATTTTTGGAACAGCTGAGAAAACATATAGATATGGCACAATATTTTTGTTAGCTATTTCCGGATATTCGGTCAATTTGTTGATTATTTCAAAATGGATGACTAAACGAATTGTGGCTTTCAAAAACGCAATGACGTTAGGTGACATTATGTACGCCCTGTACGGAAAAACCGGGAGAATACTTGCGGGATTGGCATTGTTTGCGTGTGTAGGAGTTGTTGGTGCACAAGTCGCTGTTATAGGAAATGTGTGTAACATGTTTCTCGGATTAGATGCGAAGACCGGTATTGTTATTGGATGTGCTGTGATAATGCTTTACTCTGGATTTGGCGGAATAAAAGCAGTTACATTTACGGATCTTTTGCAATTTATCATTTTGATTGTAGCAATACCTGTTGTTATTAGCATTATGCTTGGTAAGGCCGGAGGTTTTGAACATTTATTTGCAGCTGTTCCAGAATCCCTCTTATATGTTTCAAAGACAACTCAATCGTATTGGGATTTCTTTATGTTGTTCTTGGTAATAGCACTGCCTGTTTTTGATCCGCCGTTTATTCAAAGAATATTGATGTCTAAAAATGTAGCACAGGCTACAAATATGCTTTTTACGGCGGCTTGTCTGTATATTCCATTTATACTGATGATAGGAATAGCAGGATTTTCTGCATTGGTAGTTTTACCAAATATAAATCCGGACATGGCTTTTTCAAATATGATAAATTTTGCACTTCCTGGGGGATTAAAAGGCTTGGCTGTTGCGGGTATCTTGGCCGTGGTAATGTCAACAGCGGATTCATACTTAAATGTCATCGGAATTTCATTTGCTAGAGATATTGTTAAAACTATTTACTCAAAGCAGATTTCTGATAGAGCTGAATTGCGTTTGATAAGGATATCAACGATATGTTTCGGGGCATTATCTATGTTTGCAGCTACTTCTTTTTCTAGCATTATGGATATTTTGTTGTTCACAAATAATTTCTATATCCCATTTATTTGTGCTCCGATGTTTTTCGGCGTAACAGGTCATAGAGTAAGTGTTAGATCCTGTCTGATAGGTGTAATTTCTGGATGTGCGTTGACAGCATATTGGTTAACGTGCGTACATGATGAAACATTAGTCGGTGGAATTATACCAAGCTTGCTACTTAGCTTAGCGACTACGTATATAAGCGATAAAATTGAAAAATTCTTTCGTTACAAAAGAGTAGAAGAATACGAAAATTCATGTGATTCTGAGACGGTTGAAATAGCCAAGAATATATAGGATTTAATCATATTTTTAATATTGCGGGGGCATTGTATTGGTGCTCCTGCTTTTGTGTTTCATATTTGTGTCCTTGCAAAATTTTTCTTTTAATTGCATCATCTAATAGTGTTTGGTGTGAGCGGTTTTAAACGCTGAAAAATAAAAAGGGGAATTATGAAAAAAGTCGGAATCATTTTTTTGCTTTGTGTGGGTATAGGGGGCATTGCGTATTATTTTACGGAATTCGAAAAGCAGCATGATGAGCTGACTTTATACGGTAATGTCGAAATTCGTCAAGTGATGTTGGGGTTCCAGGTGCCAGGGAAAATCCTGCATATGACGAAAGAGGAAGGTGATTCTGTTAAAAAAGGTGAAGTTATTGCTGAACTGAATGATAGTGATTACAAAAGCGCATTGGAAAAGGCTTCTGCCGTTGTAAAACAAACTGCGGCGATAAGTAAGGAAGCAACGGCAAAGTACGATAAGAATGCGCCATTGTGTAAGCAAAATATTTTAGCTCAGCAGGAATTCGATACGTTACTGAGGAATAAAGATAAAGCGGAAGCAGAGTATCAAGCGGCTGTCGCATCGGAAAAATTAGCCAAGAATCAATTAGAATATACGAAAATTTGCGCACCGGATGATGGAATTGTTACAACGCGAATTCAAGAACCTGGTGCAATCGTTGCTGCAGGGCAGGGAATATACACAATTTGCAAAAATAAGCCTATGTGGATTCGGGCATACGTCAGTGAGCCTGATTTAGGAAATATAAAGTACGGAATGAAGGTCAAAGTATTTACGGATACAACTAATCCACAAACGGGGAAACTACGGGAATATAGAGGGACAATCGGATACATTTCACCTGTAGCTGAATTTACTCCGAAAACAGTAGAATCAACGGAACAGCGAGCAAACTTGGTCTATAAAATTCGCGTATATATAGATGATATCGATGATTTTTTACGGCAAGGAATGCCAACAACAATCAAGGTGGATTTGAAATCCATGTAGAAATAGGACTGGGCTAATGAACACAGTTGAGATTTCTCATGTCACCAAAAAATTTGGACACTTAACGGCCGTTGATGATTTGTCATTGAATATCGAAAGTGGCAAAATTACCGGCTTGATAGGGGCAGATGCATCCGGCAAAACTACGCTTATCAGACTAATTATTGGCATGTTAAGAGCTGAATGTGGAGAAATTTCTGTGCTTGGATTGGATCCAGTTGAGCAAAAAGCCGAGTTAAATCGTAAAATCGGATATATGCCGCAAAAATTCGGATTATACGAAGATTTAACGGTTATAGAAAATCTCCGATTGTATGCGGATTTGAAAAATGTTCCATATGAATTCGATAAATTGCTGGAATTTACAAGTCTGCATAAATTTCAAAAACGTCTTGCCGGAGCGTTATCAGGTGGTATGAAACAGAAACTCGGATTGGCTTGTGTTTTGTTGGGGACACCAGAATTTCTCTTGCTGGATGAGCCTTCAGTTGGTGTTGATCCGATTTCGAGGCGCGATTTAATGAAAATGGTAAGAGATTTAATTTCTCCTACAACAACTGTTTTATGGTCGACAGCTTACCTCGATGAAGCGCATAGTTTTGATACCGCGATTGTGATGGATAAAGGTAAAGTTATTTATGATGGAAAGCCGACTGACCTAGCCAAAACTACAGAAGAGTTTGAAAATAAAGTTATTGATTTAATGGGGGGGTACAAAAAAACAAAATCGCGTATTGCAGAAAATTATGTTTATAAGCATCTTGATGATATTGATTATACAGTTGTCGCCGATAATCTAGAAAAAAAGTACGGTAATTTTTACGCTGTTCGCAACAATTCCTTCAATATAAAAAAAGGGGAGATTTTCGGCTTGCTTGGACCGAATGGTGCAGGAAAATCGACGTCGTTTAAAATGATGTGTGGGTTGTTAAAGCCTACCTCCGGAACTGCTCGTATTATGGGCATTGATATAAAACAGGATGCAGAAAAAGCTCGCTCGAATCTTGGGTATATGGCGCAAAAATTTTCGTTATATGAGGCGATTTCTGTTGAGCAAAATTTGAAATTTTTTGCGAGAATTTACGGTATTCCAAAATCTGAGGTGAAAAAACGTGTAAACGAAATTTTGGATATTTTCGATTTAAGCGAACAAAAAAAACGAAAAACAAAGGATTTATCCCTTGGATTTAAACAAAAATTATCAATGGCATGCGCATTAATTCACAATCCGCCAATTTTGTTTTTAGACGAGCCGACCTCCGGAGTGGATGTGCTAACTCGTCGAGATTTTTGGAATCATATAACCTCACTTGCTAAAAAAGGCATAACTATTTTGGTTACCACACACTTTATGGACGAAGCGGAATATTGCGATAGAATCAGTTTGTTTTATAAAGGTGAAGCGATTGCCATCGGAACACCGTCTGAACTTAAAAAACGAGTTAGCGCTAAAACTATGGAGGATGCTTTCATAAAGTTAATCAGGGAGTCAGATGAAAAATGAAAATATTATGGGCATTGGTAAAAAAAGAGTTCTTGCAAATTATTCGTGATCCGAGCAGCATAATTATTTCTTTCGTTCTTCCTTTAATTTCTGTCCTTATATTTATGTACGGTATCAATATGGATTCTGTAAAAGTAACCTTTGGTATTAAAAACGATGATTATTCCGCTGAAGTCGCGCATCTGGTAAATGCTTTTGGTGGCAGTAAGTACATAGATTCAATCGTTTCCGATGATATGAACGATTTGACGCAAAAACTTGTTCGTTCAGAAATAAAAGGTATAGTATCAATTCCAAATGATTTTTCAAAAAAACTCGAAATGGGACAAACCGCGGATTTAATGGTAATTTCCGATGGCTCTGAAGTGAATACAGCCAATTATTTACAGAATTACGTAATGCAAATAAGCAATCAGTGGCTGGCGACCGGAAAATACGCATATTCAATGTCGCCGATGATTGTTACTCCTGTTATTCGTACTTGGTATAATCAAAATTTAAACGGGTACTTTTTCATATTGCCAGGCTCAATTGCCGTTACAATGACTCTGATAGGAATTTTGCTTACTGCTCTCGTTATCGCTCGTGAATGGGAACGCGGTACAATGGAATCGCTGTTGAGCACTCGTGTATCAAAAATGCAAATTGTTTTCGGAAAATATATTCCGTATTTCTGTCTAGGAATGCTTTCTACCATTTTCAATTTGATATTGTGCATAGGTGTTTTTCAAGTGCCATTTCGAGGAAATTACATTGTCCTTTTATTCGTGAGCGGACTATTTCTGTTTTCTTCGATGGGAATTGGACTTTTGATTTCAAGCAAATTAAAGAACCAGTTTTTAGCGAGCCAAGTTTCTTTGGGAATCGGTTTTCTTCCGGCTCTGTTGTTATCGGGGCTGGTTTTCCCTATAAATTCTATGCCGAGAATTGTTCAGGAAATTACCAAGATATTGCCACCACGACATTACATAACCTTTATAGAAAGCGAGTTTATGGTCGGTACGGTATGGCCGGTCGTTTTTAAATGTTCGGCGTTGCTGATAGTCATAGGATTATTATTTTTCATCGCTGTTTACAGAAGTACCGATATGAGGTTAACAAATGGCTGAATCTTTACAGAAAATTATCGCGCTGATAAAAAAAGAATTTATTGTTATTTGGAAAGATCCGAAGAGTCGCGGAATTATCATTGCGTTACCACTTGTTCAGCTTATACTTTTTGCACACGCTGTTACAATGGAAGTTAAAAACATAGATTTTGTCGTCGTTGATTTGGATAACTCTCTTCAATCGAGGGAACTGATTTCAAAATTTGAGAATTCTCCGCAGTTTCGACATGTTCATAAAGTCGCAGGCATAGCGGAAATGCAAAAGGAAATCGACGATCCGAACGTTGAGATGGGGCTGTGTATAAATAATGATTTTTCGACGAATATCACATCGAAAACGCCAACTGAAGTTCTTGTAATTACCGATGGTCGACAGACTAACACGGCGGCTATCATCGCTGGATATGCAACGCAGATTATAAGGTCATATAACGAAGAAATTGCGTCTACAACAGGTGCAAAAATCAATATAATTACTCGAAATTGGTACAATCCGAATTTGGAGTATCGTTGGTTTACATTGACTGTTGTCGTCGCGATGTTGGCGGTTGTTATGACGATTCTTCTTACAGCTCTGTCAATTGCGCGAGAACGTGAAATGGGGACATTTGATCAGCTCATTGTAAGTCCGCTGTCATCTTTGGATATCTTAATCGGAAAGACTATTCCGCCTCTTACAATCGCGATGATTTTAATGTGTCTTATGAGTATCGCGGTTACGCAATTTTTCGGAGTACCTTTTAATGGTTCAGTAATCTTGTTTCTTTGGTCAATGCTCGTGGCCCTGCTTTCAATAGTTGGGGTGGGTTTATTTATTTCTTCTATCAGCAGTACTCAGCAGCAAGCGGTGTTAGGATGCATAACATTTATGATGCCAGCAGTGCTACTTTCGGGATTTGTCTCACCAGTTGAGGATATGCCAGTCTTTTTGCAATATTTCACATATCTCAATCCAATGAGATTTTTTATAGTTCTGACGCGAGGAATTTTCCTGAAAGGAATGAGCATTACTGACGTTACTATAAATTTGATACCGTTACTTTTTACCGCAGCAATTACCTTATCGCTCGCTGCTTGGACTTTTAAACGACAGCAGGGATAGGAAAGTTGGGGGGAGGGCATAAACTCTCTCGAGTTAACTAAAATGCTATTTTACAGCCACCAAGATTCTCTTATATAAACTGTTGTTTGATGTATTTTACTATCTTTTCTGAAGCATTTGGGTAGTTGTATTTCACATTCTTTTTTGCAAAATTCTCTCTTTTGGATCTTAAAGGATCATTTCCTTTAATTACAATGTCTTCGATATATTTTATAATATCATCTTGGTTAAATGCCTTGTAGTAATACTCTAAACATCTTTTACCAAAAGCGTTAAAATACTCATCAATAGCTTTCAAGTCTCTCAACATGTAACATGGTGGATTCGGTGTAAAAAGATATTCTGGTAAAAATGAACCGCAGTCATGTATTATTCCATCTGAATCTATAAATGTCTGATAATAGTTAGGATCTGTATCATAAATACAATTACTATAAGAAGAAATTTCGTTAAAATACTCTTTCGTTTTTTCTTCTCCCCAATATTTTTGTTGTATCAATGTATAATATAAAAGAGGATGAGGCCTAAATATGAAATCAATTTGAGGGTATATTTTTGGTAATTTTAAAAACAATTCACTGTACTTTAAAAATTGCCCCTGTAATCCATATCCATGTATCGAATGATGAGGGGCTATAATGATTTTTTTCCGTTTATGAGTAGTTTTTGTTAATCCAAAGAAAGCATCAGCCTTGGGATAGCCTGTAACTACAGCATTTTTACCATGAATGGGCTGACGTTCTTTTAAATCTTCCAAATTTAATGCATTTTCCACAAAAATTTTCCAACATAAATTTGGTGTATCAACAATTGTAAAGGAATCGTCTTTGGTTACATAATAACCATACGAGATATAACAAGATAAAATTCCCTTTAGCAATATATTATAAATTTTATATTCTCTGAATTCTATCCTTTCATCATTTGACGGCACAAATACAATATCGCATTTGTC
>JAILGW010000087.1 GCA_024696365.1 Alphaproteobacteria bacterium
ACGCCTTGTCCGAGCAAATTTTTTATCCGAGTAAACCTTGCCAACCGCACTTGGTAAGGGATTCTCAGAGATTTTTGCTCGGATAAAAATTTTATTAAAATTCCTTTGGTATAATTCAAATGTGCTCTTGCAATATGAGCATAATCAAAAATACTGAAAGGAATTTTAGCCATGGAATTCATTCAAACACCTCCAAAAATTTATTTACTTGAGTTGCGCGAAAAACTGTTTTCGCTGATGCAAGAAAGTGAATATGCGGACAACAGCATAAACACTTTCAGAAAAATCTTCAATTTGCTTGAAACGTTCTTCTCCGAAAAAGGATATGACTATTATGACATCACTATTGGAAAAGAATTTATGTGTTCTTGCAAAAAGTACAGAGGAAAAATAGTTAACGGCAAAAGAATCATGACCGACACGGTACTGACGTTCGTTACGTGTTTGAACAACATTTTGCTTTTTAACCAGTTAAAAACTCCTACTGCTGAAAAAACTTTTTACTGTCCGGATTGTTTCAAGGCAACTTATGATGAATATATCCAATCTCTCAGAAACAAGAACCGGGCCAGTGAAACTATTGAAAATCATAGCAGGTACGTTTCCGCTTTCCTTACTGACTTTTCTAGTATAGCTGATTCTTTTGATAAACTTGATTTTAACTTTATTCAATCATATTTGAAAACCAAGACCTTTAACGAAAATGTTTTTTACTGCATATCATCTTTCTTTAGATTTCTCTATAGCAGTGGGTTAACCAAAATCAATTACGCCTACGATATCCACCCGGCTGTTGTTGAAAAGCGACTTCCATCCGTATATTCAAAAGAAGAAATTGGAAAAATGTTGAGCTGTATCGACAAGAAAACCGTAAATGGGAAGAGAGATTATGCAATAATTCTTCTCGCATATCGTTTGGGCTTGCGTGTTTCAGATATTTGTTCGTTAAAATTCAGCAATGTCGATTTCATTAACAACAAGATTTCCATCGTCCAGAAAAAAACACATGTCCCGCTGAACTTGCCGCTGTTGCCGGAGGTGAAAAACGCTTTTGAAGATTATATTGCAGTGCGTCCCAATTCTCCGCATGAGGAAATTTTTTTGAGGTCAAGAGCTCCGTTTGAACCGTTAAAAAGGGGCTCAAGTAGTACTCAATTAGAAAAATACTTCAATAAATCCGACATTGACGGTGATTTCAGAAAAAGAGGACTGCATTCTTTGCGTTCAACCCTTGCTACAGAACTGGTCTCAGAAAACGTTTCATACGCTGTTACTCAAAAGATTCTGGGACATTTGGATTCATCCGCAATACAGCATTATGTCAGATTAGACGTAGAAGCATTGAGAACTTGTTCAATTTCTGTGCCTTCTCCAACGGGCAATTTTCAGAAAATACTTTTCGAAGAGGTAAAAGAAAATGGATAAGTACACATGTGTTTTACACTCTGAAATGGAAAGTTTTCTGAATTATTATAGATCTTTAGGACACGATGTTCGTGGCTACGTGACGATTTTCAACCAACTGGATTTAGTGCTTCGAGAGCTGAACGTTGCCGAAAAAGTCATTACTAATTATGTCGCAGTACAGTTTTCAAAGTCGTTTTCTGTCAGACCTTATTGCTTTCACAACTATATCTCTCATTACAATGTTTTTGCTCGGTATCTAAAACGACTGGGCGTTGATGCTTGTGAACTTGAACTTCCTTTGCTGAAATCGGATTATACACCATATATTTATTCGGATGAAGAGTGGTGCAGGATCATTGAAGCGGCGGACAATTTGGTTATTCCACGATGTCCACTGTATTCAATACAGATGCCTCTTCTCATTCGCATTATATATGGTTGTGGAACTAGAATAAACGAAACCCTGTCTTTGAAAGTCAGCGATGTGGATCTTATTTCCGGTGTTCTATACCTCAAAAGAACAAAAAACAAACGTCACAGAATTGTGCCTATGGATAATACGCTGACCGAGATTTTTCGCAAATATGTTCTTGTCAGAGGATTAAAAGCCGATGACTATGTTTTCTATTCTCAAAGAAAACGTGATCATTGGGGGGTCTATTCTGTAGACAACTGCTTTGAACATATTTTGAAAAATGCCGGGATTTCGTTTGTCAGGGAGAACCACAATGACAGAGGTCCCTGCGTTCACTGCTTCAGACACACATTTGTCTTAAACTCTCTCAAAAAATCCGAGAAAAACGGGCGAGATTTTTCGGAAACTGTCCCTTTCCTTTCAACGTATCTTGGTCATTCAAGTATCAGAGAAACAGATAAATATCTGAGATTCAGCTATGAATTGTACGAAGACGCAGTTGATTTGGTCGAATCATATACTGCAAATCTGTTTCCAGAGGTAAACTCAAATGACTAAAGAACTTAAAGTGATAGAGACATTGCCCGATTTCTTTGATATTTATCTGGCAAAAACAAGAGGTATGAGCGAAAACACCATTACGTCATACAAGTACACTTTTCAACTTCTTTACGAATATTTGTATTCAGAAAAGAATATCAAACCGTTTAAGGTTACTTTTCATGAATTAGAAGAAGGCACCATTGAAAAGTTCTTACAATGGTTAGAGGAAAGCAGAAATTGCTCTGTATCTACAAGGAATCAGCGGAAAGCAGCTATTTCTTCTTACGCGAAATATGCGCTGAAAAACTTTTTTTCTCAGTCGATGCGATTCAGCAACGAAGTTTTGGCTATTGAAAGCAAGCGGACACTAAAGAAAAGTATTTCATATTTTACAACAGAAGAAATCGGCATTTTGCTTTCGCTTCCAACTTCAAAAAGTGAAACGGAATTGCGAAATCAGGCTGTATTAAGCTTTCTGTATGGCAGCGGAGCCAGAGCGCAGGAATTATGCAATCTTCGAGTTGCTGACATTAAATTCGGTGAGAGAACTTCTGTGAGATTACTTGGAAAGGGCAGAAAAAGGCGTGTAGTCGTCTTGCCTGCCCCTTGTGCCAAAATCCTTAAAGAACACTTAAAACGGTTTAAAATCGAAAATCAAGGGGAAAAACACGTTTTTTCGAGTCATACACACGAACAAATGACAGTCTCATGCGTAGAGGCCATTGTTTCAAAATACGTTTCTCTTGGAAAGAAACGATACTCGAACCTTTTCAAAGAGGAGCACTATTCACCGCACAGCTTTCGTCATTCAATAGCCGTTCACATGCTTGAAGCAAATGTTCCGCTGCCAGTAATTAAAACATTTCTCGGTCACGAAAACATTCAGACAACGATGATTTATGCTACAGTCAGTGATGCGTTGAAAGACAAATATTTGCTCAACAGAAACTTTCCTGATTACTTTGAAAATGAGGAAAAAGAATATTCAGTAAAGGAGGATTTACCATTTTTATGATAAACCAAAAGATTAGGCTGATTTTATTATCCGAGCAAAAATATCTGAGAATCCCTTACCAAGTGCGGTTGGCAAGGTTTACTCGGATAAAAAATTTGCTCGGACAAGGCGT
>JAILGW010000078.1 GCA_024696365.1 Alphaproteobacteria bacterium
GGATCCTGACCAAGCAATGATAAACGTCAATAACCGTGTGCAAATGGTGACAACGTCTCTTCCTGAAGAAGTCAGAAGATATGGCGTAAAGGTTCTGAAAAGATCACCGGCAATTTTGCAGGTTCTATCGCTTTATTCAAAGGATGCGAGATATGATGCAACGTATTTAGGAAATTATGCGTTACTACACATAGTCGATGAGTTAAAAAGGTTAGATGGTGTCGGCGATGTCGGTGTGATGACAGGGAACGATTACTCTATGCGTATTTGGTTGAAGCCTGATAAATTGGCTAAACTGAATTTGAGTACTACTGAAGTCGCAAACGCGATTCGTTCGCAAAATTCCCAACGTGCAGCAGGAGCAATTGGAAAGCAGCCACTTGAAGTAAAAGTCGACAGAAGCTACGTCATTACAGCTCAGGGAAGATACAGCACGGAAAAAGAATTCGAAGATATTATTTTACGTGCCAACAGTGATGGCACCACGCTACGCTTAAAAGATGTCGCGGATGTTAAATTGGGGGCACAAACCTATGATGTTGCGGCAAAAACAGGCGGATATGACGCTGTTCCGTTGATGATTTCTTTGGCTCCTGGCGCGAATGCTTTGGCAACCGCTGAAAATGTCACGAAGAAAATGGAAGAAATGCGGAAGGCATATCCTGACGGCATCGATCATAAAGTCGTATTTGATACCAGCGGTTTCGTTGAGAAATCGATACACGAGGTCATTAAAACATTGGTTGAAGCAATAGGATTGGTGTTCCTGGTCATTTTGGTGTTTTTGAAAAACTTCCGAGCAACGATTATTCCGTGTTTAGCTGTGCCTGTTTCTATTATCGGCGCGTTCGCGGGTATGGCGATGTTCGGTTTCTCCATTAACACATTGACGCTTTTCGGATTAGTTCTAGCGATAGGAATAGTCGTTGACGACGCTATTGTTGTTATTGAAAACGTCGAACGTATTATGCGAACAGAAAATCTGCCGCCTCGAGAAGCAACTATTAAAGCTATGTCAGAGGTGACGGGCGCGCTTGTAGCAATCGTGCTTGTATTGTGCGCAGTGTTCATTCCTGTTTCGTTTATGGGCGGACTTGCCGGCGTCATGTACAAACAATTCGCTATCACGATTGCGGTTTCGGTGATTATTTCGGGAATTTGCGCATTGACATTGACTCCTGCACTGTGCGCATTCTTCCTCACAAACGCGACATCATCGCAATTACAAGGCAGAAAGTTCTTTGAAAAGTTTGATGAGTACTTTAGTAAACTCACTGAAAAATACATTTACGCTGTCGGCTTCTTTTTAAAGCATGTAAAAGTAGCGGCTATTTCCATTGGCGGAATTGTTGGCGTTGCCGTGTTGATGTACAAACTCACACCAAGTAGCTTATTGCCGGAAGAAGATCAAGGCGTGTTTATCATAAGCGCGACTATGGATCCTGCAGCATCTTTGGAAAGATCGCAAAAAGTTATGGCGGCTGTAGATTCGATTATTTCAAAAGATGAAAGTGTTAAAGATAGGACTTATGTCGCCGGTTACAACATGCTGAGCGGAACTGTCGCAACAAACGCAGGCGCGGGGTTCTACATTTTGAAAGATTGGGACGAACGTACAAAAGCAAACCAATCATCGCAGGCCTTAGCAAGGAAAGCCATTAGTGCAGGTATGGGAGTTACAGATGGTATGGTTCTCGCGTTTTGTCCTCCGCCAATCGTCGGTATGAGTACTACAGGTGGTGTAGAAGGATATGTTCAGCAGACTGGAGAAGTTGATAGTAAAGCCCTCGAAGAGAAGATAAATGCGCTGGTTGCTGCCGCATCAAAACGTCCTGAATTCGCAAGTGTAAGCACCACATTTAACGGCAGTACACCGCAATTTCGTATGATTGTTGATAATTTGAAAGCTCTGTCATTTGACGTCTCGATAGACGAAATTTACAACACAATGGCGGCAACATTTAACACATATTACATCAATGATTTTTCAAAAAACGGTCGTGGATTCAAGGTGTTAATGCAAGCCAAGGGAGAATATCGCGCATATCCTGATAAGATAAACGAGATTTATGTAAAGTCCCGCACAGGAACGATGATACCATTGTCTTCTTTCGTAAAATTTGAACAAATTGTTGGTCCGGTAACAGTTGAAAGGTTCAACGTGTTCCCGGCAGCAAAGATTATGGCGACGCCTGCTTCAGGATATACCTCAGGTGAGGCAATTGTGGCGTTGGAGAATGTCGCAAAGGATGTTTTGGGACAAGATTACATGTTGTCTTGGGTAGGTTCTGCTTATCAGGAAAAAGAAACAGGTGGTACATCACACACGGCATTAGTGTTGGGTTTGTTAGTTGTATTCTTGATTTTGGCCGCACAATATGAGAGGTGGACTTTGCCTTTCGCCGTTATTTTGGCTGTTCCGTTTGCACTGTTCGGTGCAATTTTCGCCGTTACTTTAAGAGGGTTTAGCAACGATATTTATTTTCAAATCGCATTGGTCACGTTAATCGGATTGTCAGCTAAAAACGCAATTCTTATTGTGGAGTTCGCTGTTATGCTGAGAAAATCGGGAAAGTCTTTATTCGAAGCGGCTGTGCAGGCAGCACAATTACGTTTCAGACCAATAATAATGACATCGTTAGCGTTCGTTCTAGGTTGTGTACCTTTAGCGTTAAGTGCAGGTGCCGGCTCGGCGAGTAGACATTCTTTGGGAACAGGGGTAATCGGCGGAATGTTAGGAGCTACGGTTTTGGCTCCGCTGTTTGTGCCGTTGTTTTATGTTTTGATCACGAATGTAAGTGAAAAAGTCAGGAATAAAGGAGAAAAACATGCGTAAATTGCAAAAATTTGTCGGATTGATGTTGCCGATAACGTTACTAACCGCGTGTGAAGTTGGACCTGATTACGAGCGTCCGGATATAGATATGCCAAAGCTAAGTAAGCAAGATATAAAAGAATTTACTACCGCAAAATGGTGGAATGTTTTTCATGATCCTGTGTTGAACGCATTGGAAGATGCCGCAATAAAAAATAACGCAGATTTGAAGCAAGCCATCGCTAATGTAGACATAGCAAAAGCCGAAGCCGGAATCGCATTTGGAGATTTACTGCCGTCTGTCGGCTTACAAGGCGCAGGACAAAAAGATTTTGCATCCCGCAGAGGAAAATTTGCAGGGCTCGCCCCAAGTAGGCATTCACTGGATTATACTAGCTCGGCAACTGCGTCGTATGAGTTAGACTTCTTCGGCAAATATAGAAGAGCGAACGAGGCAGCGAGAGCTATGCTATTGTCTACAAGAGCCGCCAAGGAATCCGTATTGTTAACTGTGACCTCAGAAACAGCAAAAGCATATTTCTTGTTGAAGGCCTTGGATGCGCAATTGGCCATTGCAAGGCGCACGTTAAAGACACGTCAGGAAACATACAATGTTTATAAGAGCAGACTGAAAAATGGATATTGCACAGAATTTGACTATCTGCGTATAGAAGCAGAAATGTCTTCAGTTGAATCTGCCGTAAGCACTTTAGCAGCAGCGCAAGAAAAAGCAGAAAATGCTCTGAGTGTATTAATCGGTTGCAGCCCTCGTGAAATGGTATCACGAAAGACAGCGAAAAGTGATGCGATTAACGAATTGAGAATTCCGGTAAATATTCCTCAGGGAATTCCGTCAGACATTCTTGCCAGACGACCTGATGTTTTACAGGCTGAAGGTATGCTTATTGCCGCTAACGCCAAAATCGGTGTTGCAAGAGCCGCATATTTTCCTTCTATTTCTTTGACGGGAGCTTATGGTTTTGAAAGCCAATCCTTAGGACAACTTTTCAGAACAGGTTCTGATATGTGGAGTTTTGGCGGAGGCATATCTCTTCCAATATTTGCTGGCGGAAAAATATCAGCTGCTGAAGATAGCGCAAACGCGGGCTATCGCAAAATGTTAGCAGCATATGAAAAATCCATACAGATGGCGTTCAAAGATACGTTGGATGCTTTGGTTTCAAACAGACATTGTCGTGAAATCGTAAGGTCAACAACTCGTCAGGTAAACGCTTTGAAAAAAGGATATTCCATCGCTCGCAAACAAAAAGAAGCGGGATTAATCGGACTGATAGATTTGCTCGATGTAGAAAGAGGTCTGTTGTCGGCAGAAATGGAATTGGTAACGGCATTGCAGAATCAGTTGAACGCGACGGTCGATTTGTGTAAAGCTCTCGGCGGTGGATGGACAATTGATTCGCTAAACGAAAACAGGAAGTAAGATATGCACAAAATAGGCGTAGTAAAGGCAACCTCTTTGGTCGCCGGAAATATGATAGGCTCTGGAGTATTATTGGCTCCAGCTTTGTTGGCCCCTTATGGGTCTTTATCCATCATCGGATGGATTGTAACAACGTTGGGCGCGTTGGCGTTAGCGCTAGTGTTTGCAAAATTGAGCACATGGATTCCGCGGTCAGGAGGCCCATATACCTATGCAAAACATGTTTTCGGAGATTTCGTCGGTTTTCAGATGGCTTGGGGATATTGGATAAGCGCGTGGTGTGGCAGTGTCTCACTTTTGGCGGGAACATTGCAGTATATGTCGATATTTTGTCCTGATTTAGTTGCGAACCCTGCTTTTTCGATTACTTTCGGCTGTGCAATGATTTGGCTGTTCACGTGGTTTAATACGAGAGGCATTAAAGAAGCAACTTTTATCGAAGTAATCATTGTCGCAATTAAAATCGTTCCGCTTGTGTTGATTGCTTTGGCAGGAATATACTTCGTGGATTTCGGCACGGTATTTTGTGCAGATGATTTAAAGAAGTGTGATTTTTCATCGATGGGCCCAATGTTCAACATCCTGCTGTGGTCATTTATAGGGTTAGAGTCCGCCACAATTCCATCTGACCAAGTTGAAAATCCGAAAAAAGCGATACCTACAGCGACTATTGCCGGTGTTTTGATTACTGCGGCAGTTTATATTTTAGGCGCGATTGTCATTACAGGTTTGATTCCGCACGCAGAATTGTTAGTATCAAAAGCGCCTTATGTAGACGCCGGGATGAAGATATTCGGTAATGGCGGTTCCCTGTTTATGATAGTAACGGGTATTGTAGGTATAGTCGGTTCCCTTAATGGCTGGATACTGTTGCAGGGACAAGTACCTTACGCGGCAGCTCAAGAAAATTTGTTTCCTAAATATTTTTTGAAATTGAATAAACACGGCGCCCCAAGCGGCGTAGTAATCGGAAGCATACTTATGACGTTTCTGTTCGTTCTAACCTATCAGCCATCTTTGATAAAACACATTGAGTTGCTGATTAACGTTGCTGTGCTCGCGATGTTGTTGCCTTACTTCTACTCGGCAATTGCATTCTGTTATTTAGCAGCAACAAAAAAGCAGGAACTTTCTCGAACTGAGAAAATATTCCTGCCAATTGTCGGAATTATATCCGTGATTTATACGCTTGCCGCTATTTTCGGCTCCGGAACGGAACTAATGTGCATCTGCTTCCTGATGTTCTTGCTCAGCGTACCATTTTACTGTCTTGTGAAGAAATAATCTCTCGATTTTATCACTGACGTAAGTGGCGACTAGGCTCAAGATTAATCCAGGAATAATCCCCCCTACCAATGAAGGGTCGTTGACGAAAGCAAGCCAATAAGCTGTAAATCCACAGCCAGTTAATACGC
>JAILGW010000013.1 GCA_024696365.1 Alphaproteobacteria bacterium
ACATCACTGGCATATTCATCCAACACCTAAAACCGCCCCTAGAATCAGCTTCCAGCACAACCTATACAATTATTCCAACCTATAACAGCCTGTCAGGAGAAATTTGGCACGCGGATTGTTATCGTTTGAAATCAGAAGAAGAATTCTATGAACTCGGCCTAGACGAAGCTTTCAGCAATTGCATTACAATAATAGAATGGCCAGAAATTATCAGCGATTTTTTACCAGCTAATACCATACACATATTTTTCGAAGATTACGGAAATTATAAAAAAATAGCGACCTCAAAATTTTAAATTCTGAATTGAGCAAAGCAAAAACTCGTTTTAAATAAAGTTATCGATTATGAATTTACTTGGGGAACCGCCTACCCTAGCTAACGGTTTTCTAGATACCAAAAAGCCCTCGCATTTCTGAGAGGGCTTTGTATTTAATGAGTTATTATAATTAAAACTACTTATTCTGTTCAGATGTAATCTTCAAGAACTCTTTGTTCAAGCCATAAACGGCATAGAACCAAATGAACAATATTACAATGAACACCCCTGCGATTACCGGTGCTAACTGGACTAACGAGGAGCCAACGAAAATAACGTTCAGCAACAAGAAGTTGATAGCTGCACCGCCAGACTTTCCGGCTCTTCCACCGATAACATCGACAGCTGCTTTACCTTTGGATTTCAATTCATCATCCAACGGGATATAGCTCATTTCTTTCGTAGAATCGAACAGGGAGTACTTTACACCCTTTGCTAATACGTTCTGGGTCAATCCTGTGTAAGCTATTACTGCAAGTAACGACAAACCGGCTCCAGCAGGAATTAATGGATCCAAAACATCTTTGAAGATAATGCAAGCAAAGAAAATCAATCCTGTTACGAAGATGACTAACGGAGTCAACATTGCCGCTGTAAACCAAGAACACCTACGCAAAATGTTCGCACCGATTAACATGAACAAAATGGTTGCACCACCTGTCCAGATTTGCAATCCGCCCATAAACGCAGCAAATTCTGATGGGGTAGGACAATATAACTTAACTTGTCCTTTCCACATCACCTCAACTAAGTTGATGCTAACGCCATAGCAGACAACCAACAAAACGATGAATCCGAGATACTTTGACGTGAAAATATATTTCAAGCTCTCTCCAAGGCTTAATTTTACCTTCTTCTTAGGCTTCTTGATTTCATCAGGATTAAAGTAACGAGGATCAGTCAATACATACGTATTTAACCAGTAATAGATGGCAATAATGGCGACACATGAAAAAACAGCTAATCCGCTAACTAAGCTTACGTTTTTAATTAACTTCAAAACGCTCCCTGATAGAATCAAAGCACCGTTGGCAACGAAACCAAACATAGCGTAGAATCTCTTGGATTGCTTCAAAGATGTGACGTCGTTCGCGAAACGCCAGAACATAAGGCTGATCATCGCGCTTCCCCATAATTCAGACATTACATAAAAAGACGAAAACACCCATCCTTGAATAGGTATAAGCATATTCTTTAAGAATGTATTTTCTACATTGAACGCAGGCGTCAACGCTTCATTGAACGGGTATAAAATCAATGAAAACAGTGTAAAGTAAGCTAAGAAAAACGTTGTTACTATGTAGAACACTGTATTCTTTGAAAATACGTTCGATAATTTCGAATATACCAACATAAACAATACGGCAGCAGGCAAAACGAACCACAACTTCAAAGTAGGAATAGTTTCCGCTCCCATGCTGGTCACAACTAAGGAATCTTTCGTTCCTCTTAATATACTGTAGTTAAACAATATAAACATCATCATGAACGCCATAGGAAGGAACTTTTTCAATTCAATTGAATGAATAGGCCAAAAAATTGACCGCCATCCAGTGAACTCCTCCTTAGGCGCTGCTTCAGTTTTGTTTGCCATAAGAATCTCCATAAAATTAACAAAAACGGAGCATATTGTACATTAATGCACAAAAAATTGCAACTTTTTATACAAACGAAAAATCCGCACCCGAATTAAAACCAGAAGCCGAATGGTGATGGGAGCGCTCTCAAGTGTCAACCTTGGGCCAAAGGGCCGTTGTTTCCCGTTCGAATTCACAAAAAACGTCGCCAACCAATTGACATTTTAATAATATGGATTAACATGCAACTAACTGTATTAATAAAGGAAATGTAATGAGCAAGCGCATAGCAGCAAAGCATAAGATTGACAGAAGATTAGGTGTAAATCTGTGGGGTAGCGCGAAAAGCCCTGTAAATGACAGAAATTATGCACCTGGTCAGCACGGCAGCAACAAAAAGAAGCCAACGGATTACGGCGTACAATTGTTAGCTAAGCAGAAATTAAAGGGATATTACGGCAACTTGACGGAGCGTCAGTTCAGACGCCTCTATCAGAAAGCATCACAGATGAAAGGCGATACCAGCCAGAATATAATCGGATTGCTGGAGTGCCGTTTGGATGCTGTTGTTTATCGCATGAAGTTTGCCGCGACAGTTTTCGCGTCCAGACAGCTGATTAACCACGGTCATGTAATGGTAAACGGTAAGATTGTCAACATCGCATCCTACAGTGTGAAAGCCGGTGATGTTATCGAAATTAAAGAGAAATCAAAAGCAAATACGGTGATTTTGGAAGCAACACAGTCAACGGAAAGAGATTATCCGTCATACATGGAAGTAGATCCAAAAGCGTTAAAAGGAACCTTTGTCAACGTTCCGAAATTAGAAGACGTTCCTTATCCAGTGGTTATGGAACCAAACATCGTTATCGAGTACTACTCGAGATAATATTCACAGAGGCGAGTCTTTCGCCTCTTTCTCCGTGCCGAAATAGCTCAGATGGTAGAGCGGCTGATTCGTAATCAGTAGGTCGGAGGTTCGATTCCTCTTTTCGGCACCAGCTCAAATTTCAGAGATTGTAAAAACGAGAAGTAAACTTTTAGGATAAGCGTTTGCTTTTTTGTATCTGAGCTGAATTTCTTTTAAAACTCCCTCCGAAAAGTGTAGAAAAAGCCGTTGAAAGGTCTGATATTACAGCCATTATTAAAATGAAAACAAAAAATTAGAAATGCACTTCTAAAAGTTTGCAAATCTTGAGAGTTTTAGATATCATCTTCTAAAAGTGATTAAAGGTGCGGATTTGATAAATAGACCTGAATATTTGAAAAAGTTACATCAATTCAAAGATAAGAATGTAATCAAAGTTATCATGGGCATTCGCAGGTGCGGAAAATCCACTATATTTGAGTTGTTTCAAAAAGATCTTCTCAAAAACGGCGTAACAAAAGATCAGATTCAATCCATAAATTTTGAAAACATGGATTTTGAGCATCTTCTTAATTATCGCGCACTGCATGAGCATATCAAATCCAAATTAGTATCCGACAAGATGAATTATATTTTTCTTGATGAAATTCAGAACGTCGAGAATTTTCAAAAGACAGTGGATAGTTTACAGCTTCTTCCGAATATCGATATTTATATAACCGGTTCAAATGCTCACTTACTGTCCGGAGAATTAGCTACTTTGCTCTCAGGAAGATACGTTACGATCAGTATGCTGCCACTATCTTTTAAGGAGTATGTTTCATCCTTTGCAGATTCAAGCGATTTAGGAAGAAAGTTCAAGGATTACCTTGTTAACAGCTCTTTCCCATATACTACTGAACTAAACGGAAGTCGTGATCTGATTCGCGATTATTTAAGCGGACTTTACAGCACGATTGTTTTGAAAGATGTGATGTCTCGCAGCAATATTTTGAATAATATGATTCTCGAAGATGTAATCCGTTTTATGTTTAAAAACTTGGGTAATCTTTCGTCAATCAAAAGCATAAGCGATACAATGACTTCTGATGGTCGTAAGATATCTACTCATACGGTTGAAAATTATCTTTCTGCCCTTATCAACAGTTACGTTTTATATAAAGTTGGGCGTTACGACGTAAGAGGCAAACAATATCTTCAATCAAGAGATAAATATTATGTCGCAGATATTGGATTGCGATACTTCCTTTTAGGAAGCCGAGATGTCGATTACGGACAGGTTTTAGAGAATGTCGTATATCTGGAACTGCTGCGCCGAGGATATGAAATTTATGTGGGAAAAGTCGGACCGTTGGAGATAGATTTTGTCGCTTTAAAAGATGGAGAAGTAGAATATTATCAAGTGGCTTACACAGTTAAAAATGAAAAAACTCTTACGCGAGAATTGAGCTCATTAGAGGCAGTCACTGATCATAATCGAAAATATCTGATAACAATGGACGATCTTCCAACGACGTTTTATAACGGAATAAAGCAAATAAACGCCATAGACTGGCTGTTAGAGTGATTACAGTCTCAAGTTTCGCCGTTGTTTTTCTTACATCCCTTAAACTGGCCATTAACTCTATGATTTATAAATCGGATTGATATATATTGTTGGGTAGTTTCAGAAAAGAGTTAAACATGAAGAATAAGCTGTCTTTCGTCCAAATAATGTTATGGTTATTTTGCGTAACTTTCTTCGTATACCAATATGGAGTACGTTCAGCTGTTCCGAATGTTTTAAACGAAGAGTTGCGCAATTGTTTTTCGATAAGCGCCACGCAAATGGGCTCCCTAATCAGCCTATTTTACATAGCATATACTGTTATGCAAATTCCAGTTGGAGTGTTGATAGACAGATACAACCCAAAAAAGATAGCAATTTTTGCTTTCGCATGCGTGTCTCTTGGTACAATTATGTTTGTAGCGACAAATAGCTACATCGTCGCAGGAATTTCCCAGTTATTTCTGGGATTCGGATGCTCTTTTGCCTTTGTACTCGTGATGAAGATTGCCAATGATGTATTTCCAAAACAAAAAGTCGCCCTATTTTCCAGTATTGCCATTTCTTGCGGCAGTTTGGGCCCAGTGATTATGAGCCCGTTATTGGCATATCTGTCTCAATTATATTACTGGAAACACGTTGTGATATTATTTGGTAGTCTTGGCTTCTTGTTCTCATTATCGGGAGCAATATTGCTAAGAAAGTGTGAAATCAGTGGTGAATGCGAAATTGATAATTCAGGCTTGAATATTACGGAAGCGCTGACGGAAATTTTATCAAATTCACTATACTTTTTTATTGGTGCCTTCTCGATGTTGATGTTGGGACCAGTATCCGCTTTTTGCGATGCCTGGGGATTAACTTTTGTAAAAAACGTATACGGCTTAGATAAAGTTCATGCCGCTTCTGTCGTCAGTATGGTGTACATCGGAACTATTGTCGGAGGGCCGATAGTCGCTTACATCGCGGAAAAATGTAACAGTTACAAAAAAGTTATGATAAGTGGAAGCGTTTTACTCTTCATGTTGATTAGCGCGTTATTATACATCAAATTTGATATATATTCTCTCTATATTTTGTTATTCAGCATTGGAATCGTTGCGACGAGCCAATTTTTGGCATTCCCAGCAGCAATCAATATGGTAGATAAAAAAGTTGGGGGAACGCTTACAGGAGTTGTAAACACAATTACAATGCTTGGCTGCACGATTATGGCGCCTTCTGTCGGATGGTGTATAGATTTCTTCGATACCGATGGCATATATACCGCAATCGATTATAAAAACGGCATGATAGTTTTGCTTGTCTCAGTAGCTTTAGCAATAATCGCAGCTTCCTTCATTAGAGATAAAAAAATCGGATAACAGTCATTGTAATAATTAACGTTCCTCACTATTAAATAGACCAGGAATTTTGGGGTATTACGCGATTGCATCGCATTTCTAGAGTCTGAATAAGTGGAATTAATTTATTCGCCTTCTCCTTTTGTTATCACTTAATTTCAAAAAATATCCCCTTCAATCTACTATTGAACAAAAGATAGTCCCGCAAGTAATCCATTGATTTGCTGTAACTATTTCATGAAAAAATTCCCTCCCAGAAACGACAATTAACTTTTTGCAAAAATATAAAAATATTAACCTAAAATTAACATTTTTTATGACAAAATGACCACAACAACAAAAGGAGAAAACATGAAGGCAAATTTAAAAAATATTGTCGCAGGAATTGTATTTGCAGGAAGTTTTGCTAGTTGTGCTGCGATG
>JAILGW010000050.1 GCA_024696365.1 Alphaproteobacteria bacterium
GGCGAGGAAATGATACGTTATATGGCTTTTGAAGTAAAATCTGGAGCAATTATAACTTCTCCATGTAAAGGACTTGTTGTTTTCGCTGGTAAGTTTTTAAATTATGGGAATATGGTGATTATCAGCAATGGTGAATACAGAGTGTTCCTGTACAATATAGAGCAGCTATTTTCATCCACAGGGGATATTGTGGAGACTGGTGATTATATCGGAAGGGCTGCTTTTTCGAATGGCGAAAAGGTTTTGTTGAAATTAGAACTAAGAAAGTCAGGAGAGTCTCTTGATCCGCGACACTGGATATTAGAATCCGAGGAAAAGAAAAGGAATTAAAAGTATGAAAAAAGTATTGTTGTTAAGTTTAATCGGAATATCAATGGCAGCTTGTCAGATATCTGATGCTGGAGTTTCTCGTAAGAGCGTTGTAAAGCAAACAAACACATTAGAAAAAAATTCTGATAATTTATTGACGGAAGAAGAAATAAAGGATGATAATGCATTGGTTCTTCCTGAAGATATAAAGAAGAACATTCCTATAGATATGCAATACGCCGTGTTTCTACAATTAGTGTGCAATTTAATTCGCAATGAATATGTAAAAAATATGAGCGAAGGTTGTATAACAGAAAAAGCTATTGCTGGTTTGCTATCTTCTCTTGACCTTCATTCTTCATATCTGAATGAAAAGGCGTTTACGTCATTGAAAGAACAAACGGACGGAGAGTTTGGGGGTATTGGAATAGAGATGATAGTTGACGAAGGACTTGTCAGGGTCATTTCACCGATAGATGACACTCCGGCATATAAGGCTGGTTTAAAAAGCGGTGACCTGATTATCTATATTGATGATGAGTGCATTAATGGTATCACGGCAGATGAAGCAGTAAGCAAATTGCGTGGCAAACCTAAATCAAAAGTGAAGTTGAAGATTAAAAGGGGAGATAAAGCTCCATTTGACGTGGTAATGACCCGTGACATTATAAAAGTCCAGTCTGTAAAAGCAGAAATTCTCGACAACATAGGGTATATAAGAATATCTACGTTTGATAAAAACACTTCTAAAGACATTAAAAAATTTATTGAAGCGAATACAAAGTTATGCGGTATTGTTTTAGATGTTCGTAATAACCCTGGAGGATTGCTTGATGAGGCTGTTGCAGTTTCAAACATCTTTCTAAAGGGCGGTAAAATTGTTTCAACTAGAGGACGCACGAAAGATAATACCAAAGAATTTTTTGCCGATGATAAGGATTTGACGAATGGCTTGCCATTGGTCGTTTTAATAAATAATGGTACGGCATCGGCTCCTGAAATTATGGCCGGCGCATTGCGTGACAACAAAAGAGCAATAACAGTTGGTGTACGCTCATTCGGAAAGGGCTCTGTTCAAAAAGTCATTCCATTATCTGAAAAAACAGCAATACGTCTTACGATAGCTAAACACTATACGCCAAGCGGTGAATGTATTCAGGCTAACGGTATTTCTCCTGATATCGAAGCCGATTATGCAATGATAAAGAAATCGGAAAATCAGTTTGTTATCAGAGAAGAGTTCTTCAACAATGCGTTAGATGTAAAAAAGGATGCTAAGTATAAAAAAGTTACGGATGCTCAGAACAAAAAGAGTCTAGACGAACTAGGTAATAAAAAAAGTGGCGAAAAGACAGAGGAAGAAGATCATGAACTTCTATATAGAAAAATGCCACTGAAAGAACGAGTTGAAAAAGATTATCAGTTGAATAAAGCATTTGACGTTATAAAAACTATCGGAAAATATAAGAACATAATCGGTGAACAGAATGAAAAGAAGTAGCAAACTAATTTATGCGTGGTGTGTTTTTATCATAATAATGGCCGCTTTTTTTGGCGGAGTTGAGGTTTACAACCATTTTCAAAATGCTCATGCGCAATCATATCAGTACAGAATTTTGATAAGTGAAGACGTTAATGCGGCAGAAGAAAAAGCTGAGGTGAATGACGAGAAAAGCTCTACTCAAGACATAGTGAGTTCTCTATATGAAGAGACAAAGTATGGGATGCTACCGAAAATCTCTCCTGACGGTATGCGAGTTTTGGATGTATATAAAGCAAGCGCTTCCACTGAGAAAAAAGATGTAGAAAAAATAAGTACGGCTATAATTATCGACGATGAAAAATATGATGATTTCAGTGGGGTCCTCAACAAATTAGGACAACATAAAGTCAGTTTTATTGTCCCGCATTATACAAATCAGTTACAAGAACTTGTAAAAGTCATCAGAGAAAATGGACACGAAATTTTTCTTCAATTGCCTACACAGTCATCTATTTCAGCAGATAAGAAAAATAGTGTGTCTCCATTTTTAGCTAATTCTGGAACTGATGATACTGTTTTGAAGTTAAATTGTTTGCTGGCGTCAACAAAGTATGTAATAGGATTAGCTAATATTTCTTCTACTTTACTTACAAAATCAAAAAAGGATATGGGAACTATTTTGGATGAACTATCAAAGAGAGGTGTTTCATTCCTTGACGTTGAAAAAATGGAGGAAGATTTGATTTCTCAAAGTCAAGGAGTTGTGTGCTTTTCCGACTATGCTGTATTCGATAAAAACTTGAAAATCGACGATATAAAGGAAAAAAATGGCATCTTAGTCCCATTGAAATTACTTGATGAGTTTCTGAATTTCGCAAAAGGAAAGTCTCTTGTGGCAGTTACGTCAGGGCTAAAAAATGCTGACTTATAGATCGTGTGTCGCCATTCTTTTGAAGAAAAAAGAAAAGTTTTTTGTTGGTGAGCGTGCAGATATTGCTAATGCTTGGCAGTTGCCTCAAGGTGGAGTAGATGAGGGAGAGAACTTTTTAGAAGCGGCCAAAAGAGAACTCTATGAGGAAACCGGCGTTACAAGTATTCGTTTACTCGGATGTACTTCAAAAACGTATAGATATGATTTTTCTGAAAAATCTCAAGCAAGAGCCATATTAAAATATGGTGGTTTGAAATACATAGGACAGGAACAGGTGTTTTTCGCGTTTGAATTTCTTGGAAATGACGATGAGATTAATCTGGAAACAACTGTTCGCGAGTTTTCACGTTGGAAATGGAGTACTCTGTCAGAAATAACCAAAAAAATCGTAGCATTTAAAAGACCCGCATATGTCGGGGCAATCGAAGAGCTCCGTACTTCTGGGATTATCTAATTATTTCAAATAATTTATGTTTCATTAATAAGTTAAATGTATAGTTTAGCTAGAAGAGTGGTTTGTTTTTGAGAATTTAAAATGAAGTTCTGGCACTTTTTAAAACGAAAATTGCAGATATTTCACAATCATAAAGGTGCAATTCTGTTAGAGTTTGCATTTTCAATTCCTGTTTTAATAATGAGTTTGTATTTCGTTTTGGATGTTCCTCATATATACAGACTATCTAATAAAATGCACAAATTATCAGAACTATATTCTCAATGTATATTGAATGTGATTAGAGCTAGAGATTCTAAGCTTTTAACACTTGATGATCTAAAAAATATATCTAAAGGTATTCGAATAGGCATTACCGGAATAGTTGGAAACACGGAGTATCCATATGCGCTTTCGACATATATATATTACGTAAAAGGCGAGTCTGGCGCTTTTAAAATAATATGGAAAGTACATGTGCAAAACCCTCTTAATGGTACTGAAATTTCTACTCCATCAGGTGGAACTTCTTATTCTTCCATATCGGGGACGTCTCTTACATCGCTTCCAGGAGATTGGAAAGATTTTACGATAAGTGAAGGAGAAGAAAAACTTGTCATTGAAACAGTGCTTGGGGCATTAGATGAAGGCAACAAGCCTTTGAAAAAAATGTTTTATTTATTACCATATGTAGGAAACAAATTCGGCAATCAAGTGTCGGCAATTACTCCAATCAAGGGGATGTTAAACGGAAACCAGGCACCAAAGGATGCGACATAAAAAAACAGCGACTTTTGGTAAAAGCCGCCGTTATAATGAAAATAAAGTAAAAGCTTAATTTACAGAATCTTTCAAGTTCTTACCTGGCTTAAATCTTACAGACTTTCTTGGTGGAATTTCAATCGTCGCACCTGTCTTGAAGTTTCTGCCACTTCTTCCAGCGGTTTTCTTCACTGAGAAGCTACCAAATCCGACTAAGGTAACATCCTCTCCCTTTTTTAAGGTTTTTTCCATGATTTTAACAAAGGAGTTGATTGCCTTCTCCGAATCCAACTTTGTCAATCCGCTATCTTTTGATAATGCATCCACTAATTCTGACTTATTCATCATATTCTCCAATAAATAATTACAACTCAGAGTCTGAATGTTTTTTTTCAAAAAAGCAATAGCTATTCACGATTTTTTTGAAAGAACATATTAAGAACACAACTCGAACGGAACAGACGGGCACGAATATTTTAAGATATTGGCTAAACAAACCGCTTTTATGTTAATATGGTGCTCAAGTGTTTAAAAGGTCTTAACTAAGCGTGTTATCAAATTACTTATTTCGGGTATCGATATTTGTTTTCATTCCATTTGTATTTGAAATAGCAATTCGTTTATGGCAGGGGACGTTGTCACTGAACTTCGGAACAATAGCGTTTGCTATAGCTCTGGTTAATATAATTCCGTTTTGGACATTTCCTAAATTAAAAAAAATCTGGATATGGTTTTATTTTCTTCTCTTTTACATTCCAACGCTCATTGAAGTTTGTCATATATTTTTGTTCGTTGGAGATATTGGATTATTCGCTTTAAAAGCAGTGTTCGAAACAAATGTTTCTGAGGCTCAGGAATTTATTATTACATTATTAAATCCGAAATTTATGGGATTCTTTCTGCCCACATGTTCGATTTTTATTCTGGCATTAATTTTTGCGTTACGTGATGATTCTGAAAAACATAATTCAAAATGGTGGCAGAAATTATTCATTGTTGCATACGTTATCGGGCTGGGGTCTTCTTGTTTCGTGCATGATAAATACAAACCGGTTGCCGTAAGAATTGCGAAGGCATTTTCATATTATTTAGACGAAAAGAAATTTATTATTGAGAGCATAAGTTCGAGAAAAAATTTTTCATACGGAGATATTCAAGACACATTACAGACGAATGAGCCGAAAACGTACGTAGTTGTGATAGGTGAGTCAGCTAATAGAGATCATTTATCTTTATATGGTTATAAAAGAAATACGTCTCCATATTTAAATCAGATAAAAAATGAATTGGCTGTGTTTAAAAATGTTACTTCTGCGCATTGCCAGACCTTGGAAGTGTTGAAAGAAGCGTTAACTTTCGGAGATTTTTCTCAAGGGGATGTCATATCTTTTTTTAAAGCATCCGGATTTAAAACATTCTGGCTTTCCAATCAGTTTAATGGAGGTCGGTGGGATAATACTATCGCTATTGTCGGACAATCCGCTGATGTCAGTAAATTTATCAATCAGAACGATACGCAGGCAACCCATGGGCAGTGTTTTGATAAATTGTTGTTAGAGCCGTTTCAAAAGGCATTAAATGATAAAGCAAAGAAAAAAATTATATTTGTTCACTTGCTCGGTTCTCATTCAGTTTATAAGAACAGGTATCCTGATAACTTCGAAATTTTTAAAGATAAGTCTTCAAAAAACTTACGAATTATCAGTGAGTATGATAACAGTATCGCATATACAGATTGGATTTTATTTCAGTTAATACAAAAATTGAAATCACAGAATAATATATCGTTTTTGTTATATGTTTCGGATCATGGTGAGGATGTAAGAGATATTCCGGGATGTACTTTTTTCCATTCACCAGATGTTGCTACGCCACCGATGTTCGAAGTTCCATTTATTGTGTGGTTGTCACCAAAATATCGCTTAATGAATCAACAATTTATAAAAACTTGGAATATGAATAAGCCCTACAAGACAGACAAATTGATTCATTCAGTTATTCAGCTGGCACGTTTAAAAAGTAAAAAAGCAAAACGTAAGGAGAGTATCTTTGAAAATTAATTTAAAGAATTTTGGAATATTATCAGCGCTGAAACACTCAATTGATGGGCTAAAATACCTGATAGACGAACGAGCATTTATGCAAGAAATTCTTTTTAGTATTGTGGTAGTCATAGCTTTGTTTTTGTCCTCTTCAAAGATTGAAGACAAACTCTACGTGTTTTCAGCTTACTGTTTTATCTTGATAGCAGAAGCCATAAATACAGCAATTGAGGCAGTAATAGATAGGATATCAATGGAAATTCACCCATTATCAAAGAAGGCAAAAGACATAGGTAGTACGGCCGTTTTGCTTGCAATGGTCCACTTTGCTATTGTGTTTATTGCTCTGCTAAGATTTTGATTAACGAGATTTTGTACGAAAAAATCAAAATATTTACAAAATAGTAACTTTAATGTTTTACCCTAACTATAACGTTTTATGTATTAGGTGCGTTATGTTGAGAAAAATTATACCTGTCATCCGAGCAACGGTTTTTATATGGGGCTGTATTTTAATTCCACTATTTTTCGGTATTAAGTACATCAAATCATATGTGACAAGTGATTCCATGAAATACGTCGACGCGTTTATTCATTCTGAAGGTATAGGAATGTCTAAGCATTTAGCACTGCAATTTGAAAACACGCAAAAAGAAATAGATAGACTGTGTTTTGAACTAAAAGCAGCAGGAATGCGCAATATGGAAGGAATAAATAAAGTCTTAAAGAGCACAGTACAAACGGATAACAATATTTTCTCTGTTAAGATATATCATGAGAATGGTACTTTTTTTGCAAGTGCTGACGGAAAGAGTGAATCTGACCTCGCAATTACAAAGCAGTTGCAAAATTTGGGACAGAACGCACAATATTCTGTTGAACAATTAGAAAGTGGCGATATCGTTGTAAAATATACGATATTGCGTCCTTTGGGAGATGAAATCGAAGCGTCTAACTATTTTATGGAAATAGTTATTAAATGGAACAAATATGAGTCGTATATACAAAAAATGCTGGCAGGCTCTTTCCCGCGTATGTTCTACATTTTATCGCCAGACTGCGTCCGATATGTATCAATGAACTGTATGCCGATTGGTTCTAAACACAAAGAAACACAAGTCGCGCTTGGTTTGCACCTGGCTTCAAAAATCAATACTGTGCCATCTGGATTATCTAATGTAAAAATAGATTCGAAAACGTTCAGAGTTTTCAAAGATGATGTGAATGTACCGGCGAATTTAATCGGCAATAAATTTTCAGTGATGATAGCGACAGATGATTCTGCTGTGGATGCGTTATCAAGCGGAATGAATCGCATATCAATAGTGATGTCAATTCTTGTCGCTGTTTGGCTCGTTTTGTGCCTGTTTATATCGAGATTTTATAACAAAACGAAGGAGCAATTAGAAATCGCAGAGACTATAACTGATTCCACGCCATTAGCTGTTGCGATATTTAAAGCAGAAGATGGAAAATTGATGCAAGTAAATCTATCAGGAACCAGCCTTTTGCGTATAGCAAAAGAAGATATGCAAACGCTAAATATGTGGGATATATTTATCTCTCCTGACGACAAAGAATACATGAAAAACGCTTCGGCATCAGGGATAAATGTTCTCAATTATGAGGTGTTGGTACAAAGTTTTGGCGGTGGTTCATTCTGGTCAATTTGCTCGGCAAGCCCGATAAAAATTAATGATGAAACTTATGTGGTTTTAGCTGTGTTGGATATTAACAGCAGGAAAGAAATCGAGAAGAAGCTGGCAAATAACGCGGAACTTTTGGAAAAGCAAATTTCTGAAAGAACAGCAGATTTAGAGGAGAAAGCAAAAGAGCTGGAGCAATCTAATGCATTACTTGAAAAAGCCAAATCTGTTGCAGACGAAGCTAATGCCGCAAAGAGTAAATTCTTAACTAACATGAGCAATGAGTTCAAAACTCCGGTGAATGCGATTATCGGATACAGTGAAATTTTGAGAGAAGAAGCACTGGATAGAAAAGATAATGTTTCTGCCGACGATTTGCAAAAAATACTCGGTTCAGCAAAACATTTGCTGTCGTTGATCGATGAGATTCTAGATCTCTCTAAGATTGAGGCTGGAAAAACTCAATTCTCATTCGAGAATATTGATATTTCAGATATTATTAAAGAAGTTGAGGGAGTCGCTATGCCGTTGATTACGGAAAACGATAACTCATTATTCCTAGAATTTCCGAAAGACATCGGTTCTATGTACACAGATGCTACAAAATTGCGTCAGTGCCTTTTGAACCTATTAAGTAATGCTGCTAAGTTCACTGAGTTTGGTAAGGTCACACTGCGGGCCGCACCTATTGTGCATGAAGGAATAGACTTTATCGAATTTGCTGTTATCGACACAGGTGCCGGAATTCCTGCAGATAAATTAGGTACTATTTTTGAATCGTTCCAAGACAATACTACAAAAAATGCCGGAACAGGCTTGGGATTGTCTATAACTAAAAAATATGTTGAATATATGGGCGGTTCGATTTCTGTTGACAGTGATATTGGCGTTGGATCTAAGTTTACAATCAGAATCCCAAGAATTTGCACAGTAACGTCTGGTGATAACATTATCGTAAAAAATCAATCAGAAGAAGAAATACTCGAAGAGGAAGTACAAACAGCAGAAAACGAAATTTCAACTGCAGAGTCTTTAGAAGCAAAAACGTTTTCTCGCAAATCAGATAATAACGGGTAAAAACAGTTAGGCGAGGAGGGGAGGAGTAGACTTCAAAGCCTCCTCCTTGTTATACAAAAGAGTTGTCTGTTTAAAAGAAGCACATTAAACTAATAACCCGAACGGAGGCGGGAGAAGACGTTAGCAGGTGAGTGCCAATTTAGGGCTTTCATCGGTCTGTTGTTAATCATTGTCTGCACTTTAAGGATTTCGGCGTCTGAAATCAAGTCGAAGTTCGTGCCTTTCGGAAAGAATTGTCGAAGGATTTTGTTTCGATTTTCGATT
>JAILGW010000069.1 GCA_024696365.1 Alphaproteobacteria bacterium
CACGAAAGACCTGATGCAATCAATAGAATATTGCGAGTCATTGCCGATAATTTGGAAAAATTGAATGGCTAATATGTTGGAAATGAAGAGGAGTAGGTTCCATACAAGCTTATTTAAAGAAGTGTAACTCTCTCTACCACGTTGTACTTCCACTTGAAAAATATATTACCCCTCCTTGAGAAATCATCCAACAAGATTGTATGCATTTGACGCATCAAAAATTTATGATCGTTCCTACTCCGACTTCGTGAACTTTCAATCCTCCGCGAGCCAGAGCGATTTTAGCATTTAAGTCTGTGCAATGACATGGATAAATTTCGGATATTCCTTTGCTCTTAAAAAAATCTATTATTTTTGCCAAAAAATTTGGGGCAGAATTTATGAGATGGAGTCCACCGATGACCGTTTTCACCTTTGAAATTCCCCATTTTTTCTCGGCTGTATCAATAGCATATTGAATTATATTGCAAATCCCCGAGTGCGAGCAGCCTGTAATCACGACAATTCCTTCCGATGATTTATATATCAACGCTGTGTCATCCTCGATAAAATCATCCGCTAATTCTCCCGAAGGAAGCATCAATTTTCTGTTTTTGAAATTCTTTTTCCCCTCAAAATCGTTTAATTCGGGAATCGCTCCTAAGAAAATAAGATTTTCGTTGAGTTCAAGCGGTTCTGCATCGACCGTTATGACATCAAAGTTATTGGTTATCTCATGTTTTGCGAGATTATTAGAATAATCTAATCGCGGATAAAAAGCACACTTTTGCGCAACTAATTTAATTTTTCGTTTTTGCATAGGAAAGTATTTCAGTCCTCCGACATGATCGTAATGATGATGAGAAAGTGCAACGATATCAATCGACTGCAAATCTATCCTCATTTTTGCTGCGTTTTTCAAATATACATCTGTCTCGCCGGCATCAAAAAGCAACTTCAGTCCATCACATTCAACGTATAATGATAAGCCATGTTCAGCTACCAAATGGCTATCTCGTTTTGTATTGTTATCAGTAAGGACAGAAATTGTTGCTTCACAAGCCATAATGAATTCTATAATTTGAACTGCTAAAAGGTATCAGCAAATAATAAGAAGGGCAAGAAGTTATCAGATCGGCGGTTATGTGGAGTGAAGTTATGTTTTAGGTATGATCCGGTAAGCAGTCTGTTTTGTTTTTATATAACGTGTTGAAAATGCAAGAAAAATGCAAAAACTCTCCAGAAAAAAGTTATGTTTTAAGTATGATCCGCTCCACCGGCAGTGTGGTGTCGCATCCGGTTGTTGTTTTCTTCGAGTTTTTAATCATCGTTCCAAGCCGCTGTGATAGAGGGTTTAGTGTTGTTCGATTTTGTATTTAACGGCGAGTGGATTACTGTAGCGATACATATAGAAGGAAGTGCCCGTTTATCTTGACTTTCTCTATTAAATATATTATATTAAATGTGTTTCTATATAAGATATATGTAAATATATTTTAAGTGAGTGTGAGATGAAAAAGACCTCGATAATTCCTATTCCGGTGAACAAGGCTTTAAAAAAGCTTGGAGCTGATTTGAAAGAAGCTCGCATAAAAAGACGTTTAACCATGGCGCTTGTTGAAGAACGCGCAGGAATTACTCATGTGACCTTAACAAAAGTTGAAAAAGGCGATTCCAGCGTTTCAATCGGCATCTATGCAAAAGTGATTTTCGTTTTAGGCCTCATCGATAATCTATATCAGCTCGCCGAACCCGATAACGACATCATCGGAAAAATGTACGACAAAGAGAATCTGCCAAAGCGCGTGCGTTACAAAAAGGACGAAGGATAATGTCAGACAAGAAGATTTCAGTTTACATAAACTTGAACGGCGCAGATGAATTTGTCGGAACTTTGTGGACACATTTTTACAGAGGAAAAGAAACTTCTGACTTTGAATATTCACGAGAGTGGTTAAGCAATCGAAAAGCATTTTCTCTTGAACCGGGATTATTTTTAGGAGCAGGAAAACAAGTTAATCCCCGTCAAACGCCATTGTTCGGTTCGTTTTCAGATTCGGCTCCTGATACATGGGGAAGAATTTTAATGCGGAAATACGAAGCACAGACTGCGCGAGAGAATAATCGCAATCCGAAGACACTCAACGAAATCGATTATTTGCTGTACGTAAATGACTATGCAAGACAGGGGGCTTTGCGTTTTAAAACCGAAGGAAAAGATTCTTTTTTATGGCCAGGAGATTTAAAGTCCATTCCACCGTTAGTTCAGCTGTCGCAATTATTGCACGCATCCGAAAAAATTATTGATTCGGAAGAACAAAACAGCGATTTGAAACTTCTTCTTGCTCCCGGTTCTTCCCTAGGGGGCGCACGCCCGAAAGCCAGCGTTATTGATGAATCAGTCAATTTGTGTATCGCGAAATTTCCTAAAAAAGATGATTACTCGAATAATGTCTTATGGGAATCAGTTGCATTAACTCTCGCGAAATCTTGCGGGCTTAATACACAGGAATGGCGTCTAAAGAAAGTGGCTGACAAAGACGTAATTATTTTGAAACGATTCGATCGAAAAGGACAAGAACGCATTCATTTCTTATCAGCTATGAGCATGTTGAACGCTGTAGATAACGACACCGAGATTCCCAGCTATCTGGATATAGCCGACGCAATAAGACAGTATGGAGCGGCTCCAAAAGATGACTTAATTGAGTTATGGAAACGAATTGTGTTCTCGATTTTGATTTCAAACACAGATGACCACTTGCGAAATCACGGTTTTCTATATGTAAACGAAAAAGGCTGGAGATTATCTCCGCTGTATGATGTAAATCCGAGTATCGACAACAAAAACGCACTGAGTACGTACATAACAGAAAGTGACAATACTCAATCAATTGATTTGGCTCTGAAAGTTTGTGAGTACTTCGGCATCAGTTTAAAAAACGCGCACGACATAATAGCAGAGATGAAAAAGACTGTTTCCAATTGGTCTAGTGTCGCAAAAAATCATGGATTAAACAAAAGAGAAGTCGAACAAATGGAGCAAGCTTTCAAAGTTGATTAGAGTCCGAAGTTACGTTTTAAGTATGATCCGCTCCACCAGCAACGTGGTATCGCATCCGGTTGTCGCTTTCCTTAGTTTGCCTTGAATATGAGGATTTAACACAATTTCTATAAATGCCCCTCCGATTTTGTCCATATAATTAATACAATCGATAAGGGTCCTTTCTTTATCTATTATTCAAGCTCATAGATGGCAGCTCAACTTCGTCCCAATGCACAGAGTGAACATATCGAAATGAATATCCATCGTTATACAAATTACTTTTTGATTGACTTATCACAACAAAGATGTATCTTATCTGTGTGGGGCCTGTAGTTCAACGGTTAGAGCCCTCCGCTCATAACGGAGTAGTTGTAGGTTCGAATCCTACCGGGCCCACCAAGTCGTACTTTCGCTTGAAAAATTATTAAAAACTCTGAAAATTAAAGACAAGTTAGGTGTTCCAGACTTTTTATCTCTATAGTAAGAAATTGGCTCAAAAAAACATAAGTTTAGAGCCGCCTTCTTTTGTTTATAGCTCCCGACCTTCCAAACTAAAGCAGGATTTTTCGGGAACTCGCTCCTCTTCACTTTTCCCTATAAAATTGACTTCCCGATTGGAATTAACTGCAACATTTGCTGCAATCTCAAAAATTTATGATTGTTCCTGTTCCGACTTCCCGAACCTTTAACCCTCCGCAAGCCAAAGCGATTTTTGCGCTTAAGTCTGTGCAATGACATGGATAAATTTCGGATATTCCTTTGTTCCTAAAAAAATCTATTATTTTTGATAATAAATCAGGTGCGGAATTTATGAGATGAAGTCCACCGATGACCGTTTTTACCTTTGAAATTCCCCATTTTTTCTCGGCTGTATCAATAGCATACTGAATTATATTGCAAATTCCTGAATGCGAGCAGCCTGTAATCACAACGATTCCTTCCGAAGATTTATATATCAACGCTGTGCCATCCTCGATAAAATCATCCGCGAGTTCTCCCGAAGGAAGCATCAGTTTTCTGTTTTTGAAATTCTTTTTCTTTTCAAAATCATTTGATTCAGGAATTGTTCCTAAAAAATAAGACTCTCGCTGAGTTTAAGTGGTTCTGCGTCAACCGATATGACATCAAAATTATCGGTTATCTCACATTTCGCAAGATTATTTGGATAATCTGCTCGTGGATAAAAAGCTGACTTTTGCGCAACTAATTTGATTTTTCGTTTTTGCAAAGGAAAGTATTTCATTCCTCCGACGTGATCGTAATGATGATGAGAAAGTGCAACGATATCAATCGACGGCAAATCTATCCCCATTTTCGCGGCGTTTTTCAGATATACATCCGTATCGCCGGTATCAAAAAGCAACTTTAATCCATCACATTCAACATACAACGATAGACCATGTTCAGCAATCAAGTGGCTGTCTCGTTTTGTATTGTTATCAGTAAGAACAGAAATTGTTGCTCCACAAGCCATAATGAATCCTATGATTTGAACTACTAAAAGGTATCAGCAAATAATGAGAAGGACAAGAAGTTAGCAGATCGGCGGTTATGTGGAGTGAAGTTATGTTTTAAGTATGACCCGCTCCACCAGTTCTTTTGTAAATAACTGCATTTTTAATTTTCTATGTGTTTTCAATGAGGCATAGATTTTTTTATCGCTTTTTCGCTTCTGGCGATGATTTAACACTCATCTTACGGTAAATGAAGAAGAATAGCGTAATTTCCAGAAGTAGAGATAATACAGCGACTACTGGTTGAGTCCAAACTAGACCACTCATGCCGAAGCTCATTTCCATGATAAACAGAAGCGGAATAAATAGTAGTCCTTGGCGGCTTAAATTTACGATTAAAGACTGTGTTGCGGCGCCCATTGCCTGCAAAGTATTCACTAGCACGAAATATACTCCGAACAAGAAGCTTGTTGTCATAAGAATACGCGCAAAGCGCAGGCCGAATCCAAAGGCAGCGGTGTCCGTCAAAAATGCTCGCACAATTTGTTCTGCAAAGAAATAGCATATTCCGGTTAATGTGACACTGAGACTCAACGCAAAGCAAAGAGAAAAGCTGAGAACTTTTTTGAAGCGAGTCCAGTTTTTGGCGCCGACACAATACCCAATAATCGGTTGCACACCTTGCCCCAGACCGATACAGACCATTCCGGTCATCATTGTAACTTTGCCCGCGACGCCTATGCCGGCTACAGCCATATCTCCGTACAGAATCATTCTACCGTTTAATAGAATCTGGGAGGCGCTCATTAAAAGACCGGCTAAAGCTGCTGGAACTCCAATAATCAAAACATTTTTGCAAACGTCTTCTTTGGCAGTGAAATCTCTAGGATTGATGCTCAATATTGACGTTCTTTTTTGAAGATAGAAAAAATAATAGCCGGCAGCGATAGCGTTGCCGATTACGGTGGCAATTGCTGCTCCTTTTATCTCCCAGCCAAACCATAAAATCAAAACAGGATCTAGAATGACGTTAGCAAGATTACCTAGTAGCATTCCCATCATTGCCGTATTAGGCTGCCCCTCTGCGAGAATCACGTTTGAATAGCATGTTGCGATTATAACCAATGGACCGCAAATCGTTACAATCATCAGATAACTCTTCACGTAGTTCCAAATATCGTTGCTGGCTCCTATGAGCTTTAAAACCTGATCCATAAAGCCCCAAAACAAGCCGGACATAACAACGCCAACGCAGACACCGGTCCACATGCAAAACGAAGATACTTTTTTTGCATATTCAGTTCGACCTTCACCTAAGGCTCGAGAAATAACTGACACTCCGCCAACTCCGAAAACCGTACCGGTCGCTAAAAAAAGCAGGAAAACAGGTGTGCATATTGAAATCGCTGCGACTTGCAGATCATTATGGGTTTGCCCAATAAAAAAAGTGTCAGCGATATTGTAAATCAAGACCATCAGCATGGCGATCATTGCGGGTATCGTGTTTTTCAATACAGCAGTTGGTACTTTTTCAGAACGAAAGAGTTTCATTTGGTTATGTTCACTCATGTCCGTCACCATTCCTATGAAAACTACGCCTATGTATCGCTTTTCTTAACCGCAAAATTACCTGCTCTTAATGACAGTATATCACAACAATTCGCGCCGAAGAGAAAATGAGAAAAGCATTTTGTGGCTTTGTATTCTTCACTTCTTTAGTAAATTCTCTAATTCGAACGGTATACTGTGTGGATTTACACAAAAATATCTTCGAATAATTTCAAAAATTAATCAAATAGTAGTTTTTTTGTGAAACAATTGAATTATGAATGAACGTATATTGAGATTATTTCTTATTCTTTTTCTTGGGGCTTCTGTCAGCATTGCAAATGCTATGGACGGCAATAGCGTTCAGCCACAAATGTACGAAAATGGCGCTGAAGAAGGTGATAACGGAAATGAAGAAGCAGCAATCGACAACGAAAGTGTAGAAGTTGTAGAAGATGAAGCTGCTCGTGAGTTGAAAACCAAACAAGACGTTCGAAATATTGTCGATAGGTTACTAAAAATAAATAAACAAGTAGAAGTCAGATCTGATGATCCAAAAGTAAAACGGCTTATGAAAGAGCAGAATATCGGAAAACAAATCGATCAATTGCGGGCGGATATTAAAGATTTAGAAAAGACGCTCAATTCTCATTATACGGAGATCAAAAAAACGTCAGATAAGCATAAAAATGAAAATGATGCTGTTGCAACAGATAAACAAGACACAGACTCTGCAAAACAAGGGGCATCTACCGGTAAGCGTCGGGTTAAATCGTGGAAAAGTTCTCGCAGATCGAAAACGACACGTGTTCAAGGTAAAAGGAGTAACATACACACGGTAAAAAATGTTGCTACTGTACCTAATACGAACAGTTATTTGCAGAGATTGAATCAGAGGGCTAATGTTCCGGCGAAATACTCTTCAAAAAGAGTTACCAAAACCTATAATTACAAAGTGAAGTGTTATGGTAAGGGGGGCAGTTGCGCTAGCGCAAAAGCGTCGACAGCAACGGCGAAGGCGCCTTCTGAAGCTGCGTCGCAGATGTCGAAATCTCATACCGTAAAAAAGGTGAATTATTTTAACCCAAACTGTGGTACAAGAAGCTGCCGGTAATTATCTTTTCGATTTTAAAATCACGTAGAATGCGCCATCGCCACCGTGCTTTAGATTTGCTGGAGAATATGAAACGATGAATTCACCTAGCAGATTACGACACCATTTTACAAATGCTTCGCGTAAAACTGTATTCCGCAATGGGTTGCCGCCTGTGATAACAAGGACGTTTCTTATTCCGTCATTTTGGCATTTGGAAAAGAAAACAACAACCTGTCGGAAAGCTTCATCGTAAGTCAGGCCGTGCAAGTCCAAACTTTGTTCAATGGAAAAATGACGTTTAACTTTTCGTTTGATAGGAGTCGCTTTACTTTTTTTGTAATCTACATTTATGGTGGCGCAGTATGAGGTGCTTGGCTTGATTTGACAAAACGACCTTCTTATGGTAGCGTGTTTCACCGTGATAGGCGTTATATCTGTGAAGTAATCTTTCATGGTTTTTTTCTGCAACGCGCCCTCGTGAGGATAAAGAATGAATTATAATATCAATAAAACATTTAAAGCGATAGCGTTCTTTTTGCTGACTACTTTAGTCGCTTGTTCATCAGACGAAACCGTAAAATATTGGAATGCAGGTTCAGAACGGCCGTATATCATCAAAGGTGTTAAATATTATCCACAAATTCACTATCAGTATAGTGCAATAGGTGAAGCCAGCTGGTATGGGTACGATTGTCATGGTTTGCCGACCGCAACAGGCAGAAAATTCGATAAAGATAGCATCACTGCCGCGCATAGGACGTTGCCTTTGCCTTGTATTGTTCTCGTTGAAAATTTAGAAAACGGCAAAAAACTAAAGGTATTAGTAAATGACAGAGGACCATTTGCTCATACAGGAAGAAGAATTATCGATGTTTCGCAACGTGCGGCAGAACTTCTCGGTTTTCGCAGAAAAGGACATGCCAAAGTACGTGTAACGTGTTTGCCGAAAGAAAGCCAACTCGCCGCATTGGAATACAAGAGAAAGCCGTATCCAACGAAAAAGAAGAGATAGTTTTTTATTGCAATTTGTTCAGCCGTGCTTGCAATTGACTCATTATCGCTCCTCCGATGCCCCGCAGGTGTCTGACCATGTTTTTCGAAAGTAGAATCTTTTTCTTATCAACGGTTATTTCCATACGTTTTAATTGATTAAGTATGTTGGAAAGCTGTTCGATTTTTGCTGTTAAATTTTCCTTTGAAGCATTTGCGATATTGGTTCCAATTTGTTTCAGTTGCTTCTCTAAATCATCAATGTCAGCAACAATTTCACGGGCATTCGTGAGCTCTTTTTCAAGGAAGTCAGACGTAAGCGCAACTCCATCTTCGGCGTTGGCATCGTCGTTTATGACATTAATGTTCATTGCCGCCTTCATTTTTTCAGTAAATTTAATGCAGAATAGCATTTGTTCTTTATTCAGGTGAATGAAATACTCAGAATCCATCAAAGTCGCGATGTATTCGGTCTTGTCATAGAACGAAGTGTTATTGTCCTGTTTTTTTGCGGTATTTAGCCATTCCAAAGCTGCAATTAATTTAGATGTCTTCGATATTAATTGCTCCAGTTTCATATGGTTATCTTGTCTTCTCAAAAATGAGCGCATTACATCTAATAGCAAAAGCGTGTACGAATTATGTTCAGAAGCGCGTATTTTCGTCACTAAATCATACATCTGTTGTGCGTTTGTGACTTGCTTATTATCTACATAAATTTTTATTTCTTTTTGTAAATTATCCATGGACTCAACCGCGAGCTGATGTGAGCTTGGGTTTTTGAACGCATACTTTGGTGCGACAAACGCTGTCTGAGATTGTTTTGCGCTTTTTAATTCAAATTTTGCATCGGCAATAACACTCAAACACGCGAGACATGAACAAATAATTATCGACTTCTTGAACATTTTCGACTCCTTACTGCTATACTGATATTAACCTGGATATCTATAAATATTCGTTAATTTTCAAAATTTGGTAGAAAGAAACATCAACATAGTTTAGAATTGCACTATTAGTTGAATG
>JAILGW010000008.1 GCA_024696365.1 Alphaproteobacteria bacterium
AGAAAAATACCACTGTGGAAAGCCTATTTACATCTTTTAATGTGGTTCCTCAGATAAAAGATTTTAAGAGACTTTGATAAAAAACAGTGATTGAATAATTTTGTTAATGTGTAGTATTGTATTGGGAGATAGATTTGATAAATTAACGCAGTAAATAGCTGTTTGAGAAAATAGTCATTTTTATCTTCGGAGTATAGCTCAGTCTGGTAGAGCACAGCCTTCGGGAGGCTGGGGTCGGAGGTTCGAATCCTCTTGCTCCGACCAGAGCAGTTTGGAGAGGAAAAATGAAAAAAGTATTTTTTGGACAGTTGAAAAAAATTCTAGATTTATTGCTTAAATTAGTTGAATCTATTCCTGTGCCAAAGTTTTTAGATCCATTTTTCCGTGAGCTTAAAACAAAGTGGAAAAACTTCCGGTATAAAACTTACGCGTATGTAGCAGCTGCTATTCTTTTGCTTGTCCTCATTATTTTAATTAAGCTGCTTGGGAACAAATCTCAGATTAATGAGTTCACTCCACCAACAGTAACGGCGAGTAAAGCTGTTTTCGGTCCTGTAACGAAATATGTCAACGCGATAGGGACGTTGCGTCCGTTTGATTCTGTCGTTATCCGTTCAGAGGTAAACAGTAATATAAAAGAGATACATTTCACTGAAGGTTCTGTGGTAAATGAAGGAGATTTATTGGTCGAGTTAGATGACGATGCAGCAACGGCAGCGTTAATGGAGGCAGAAGCGCAATATCGTAAGGCAAAGAGTGAGTATGATCCTACTGAAAAATTAGCGGGCAAGGGTATCTTGGCGCGAGTTCAGAGAGATATGAAAAAGGCTGAAATGGATATGTGTGAAGCACGAGTTAAATCTTGTAAAACTACTTTGGAAAAACACAAAATTCATGCACCTTTTGGCGGCGTGGTTGGCCTGAAAGAAATCAGCAAGGGACAGTTCGTTTCTGCTGGTAGTGAGCTTTTGAAGTTGGTCGATTGTCATCCGCTGAAAGTCGATTTTAAAGTCGCAGAGGTGGATATCGGCAATATTTATGTTGATCAGGAAATAAAAATTCTGGTCGGTGGAGACAAAACTCAAGAGTATACAGCTAAGATTACGGCAATTGATCCTGAAAGTGATAAGGTAACACACACATTTAACGTCAGAGCGATATTGGACGTGCCAAAGGAAGTGGCGTTGAGTTCTCAAGCCTTAAAGCCTGGCCGTTTTGTTAGTGTTAAAGCGGAAATTGATGGCAATCAGCAAGGGATATTGGTGCCGGAAAGCTCTCTTGAAAAAATTGGAGAGGAGGACATGTTGTATCGAATCGTGGACGGCCTTGCCATTAGAACTTTGGTCACTACTGGTGTTCGCAGAGATGGAAATGTCGAAATTATTACTGGTGTTAATGAAAACGATTCTGTTATCACAAGCGGACAGACTAATGTGTTAGATGGTAAACCTGTATCGATACAGAGTGGGCGACCTGTCGCCGAAATAGCTGAAGCGCTGAAAGAATTCTATAAAAAAGAAGCTGCAGCTAAGAAAAAAGCTGTCAGCAACAAAAAATAGTCTGTGGGAGAAAGTTTAATTTATGCAGATAACCGAAGTTTGTATTAGAAGGCCTGTTTTTTCAACTGTTTTGACGTTGATGATTGTTGTTTTCGGATTGGTGTGTCAATCTCGACTGCCGGTATGTAAAGATCCAAAGATAGAAAAATCCAAAATTTCCGTAGAATCTGAATTCCAAGGAGCCAGCCCTAAAGTGGTTGAAGCGCAAATTACGAAAGTTTTGGAGGGACAGTTTGCAACTATTCCTGGAGTTGAGCTTATTAAATCTGAAAGTAAGAACGAAAAGAGTGAAATAACAATAGAGTTTTCTCCGGACAGAACTCCTGATGGTGCGGCATCGGATGTGCGAGACAGATTGTCGCTCGTTAGAAATCAGCTACCTTACGGTATTCCAGAACCTATTATTCGTAAAGATGACGCTGATGCGCAGGCAGGTATATGTATTGCGTTCACAAGTTCCAATCATACTGTCGATGAATTAAGAGACTACGTTGAAAGATATATCAAGTCAAAATTTGAAGCATTGCCAGGAGTTGGACGTGTTACGTTGTCGGGTGGTAACATAAAAAGCATGAGGGTCTTTTTAGATCCGCAAAAATTGGCCGCTTATGGGTATTCTCCAGCGGAGGTCGTCGAAACAATAGGACTGCAACATGTTCAAAGGCCGTGCGGCCGTTTGATAAGCAAAGATAGAGAATACATGCTTGTGTTTAACGGAGAGTTAAACAAGCCAGAAGAATTCGATGAAGTCGTTTTACCTTCTAATGGCAGCGATAAGGTCGTGAGGATAAAGGATGTCGGAAAATCTAAGCTGGTTCCTGATGATATTCGTGCGGGGTCTTGGTTCAACGGAAAAGAATGTGTGACTTTATCTGTTACAAAGCAGTCAACGGCTAACCCATTGGATTTGAGCATAGCGGTTAAGAAAGCCATGCCTGAAATTCTCGAATTGCTGCCGACTGGAGCGACGGCAGTAACCGCAATGGATGAAGCGGATGATATTCAAGCGTCAATGTCTAACGTGTATAGGGCTATTTTTGAAGCAACATTCTTAGTGGTACTTGTAGTGTTTATGTTCTTATGGTCATTCAGAGCGACATTGATACCTATTGTTACAATTCCTGTCTCCCTTTTGGGAACATTTGGTTTGTTGTATGCGTTTGATTTTACAATAAATACGTTTACCTTGCTTGCGATGGTTTTGGCTGTCGGACTTGTTGTCGATGATGCAATCGTTGTGCTTGAAAACGTGCACAGGCATATGGTTGAGGAAGGCCTTTCAAAATTTAAAGCAGCAATTGTTGGTTCGAATGAGATATTTTTCTCAATTATTGCAATGACACTAACTTTGGCGACAGCTTATATTCCTATAGCGCTGACTCCGGGAAAGATAGGAAGATATTTCAGAGAATTCGCTTTAACTTTGGCGGGCGCTGTTATTATTTCCGGATTCGTAGCCGTAACTTTATCTCCGATGATGTGTTCTAAGTTGCTCAGCATGGAACGTAAGAAAAATGCAAAAGGTAAATGGAAAAAGGCGTCGGATTATCAGGAAAACATAATTCAGCGCGTTGAGAAAAAATATGAAAAGCTGTTGGATTGGGCTTTAAGTAGCAAGCTGACGGTTTTAGGTATGGGTGCAGCTGTTGCGTTGGTCGGTTTAATCGTTGGAAGTTTACTGCCTTCAGAGAGTAGACCAGCAGATGATCAGGGATATGTGTCGATAAATGGAAACGGTCCTATAGGAGCAAGTTATACCTTTATGGAAAAGACAGCAAAAGAAGTTGATGAGATAATGTCTAAAACTCCGTTTGCGCAAAATAGATGGATATCAGCTGACACTAACAAAATAGAGGGATGGGTCAAACTTGTCGATTGGAAAGACAGAAATATGTCGTCTAGAGAGGTTGCAGAGATGGTCCACCCGTTACTAAAGAAAGTCGCTGGGGTTCCTTGTTCTGCTACGGCGGGTTCTAGCAGTTCAGATAAAGATACTGTAGATTTTGTTTTGCAAACAAACCAAAGCTATGAGTACTTAGAAAGGTTCGGACAAAAATTCTTATGGTCATTACAGACTAATTATGAAGGATTACAGCCGCCACTATTATCATCTTTGCTTCCTCCGCAGAGAGAATACGTGATTGATGTTGATAGGGATAAGGCAGCGTCTTTGGGAATTTCTATAAATGATATTGTTGCGACTATAGAGTGTTTTGTTCGTGGTCGTAAAGCGGCAAACGTTCAACGTGAGGCAAAGCGAGATGAGCTATTCGTTCAAGTGGAAGCTCCGTTACGTCAAACGGTGGAAGATCTATCCAGAATGCTCGTGAAATCCAAAATATACACAAGAGATAACGAGATAAAGATGGTTCCTGTAACTGATTTGATTTCCGTTAGAGAACGTCAATCGCCGATGGGATTAAATCACCATAATCAGATGTTATCGGTAGTAGCATATGGAAATATCGCAAAAGGGTACAGTCTCGGAAGGGTTGTTGAGGATTTGGAACAGTTTAAAAATAAATATCTACCAGATACGATACAATTAACATTTTCCGGTGCTACAAAGTCGTACTTGGATGAAAGCCGGCAGATTGTGATGGTGTTCGCTTTAGCGTTAATTTTCGTGTTCTTGATATTGGCTGCGCAGTTTGAAAGCTTCATCGATCCATTTATTATAATGTTGAGCGTTCCGTTCTCTATTACGGGGGCGTTAGTTACGTTGTATATCGTGCCAGATGGTAGTTTGAATATTTACTCAAAAGTTGGATTAGTCACTCTTATCGGATTAATTACAAAGCATGGTATTTTAATTGTGGATTTCGCAAACGCCATACGAGAAAAAGGCAAAAGCATTATGGAATCTGTTAGGAGTGCAGCGTGTTTGAGATTACGGCCTATTTTAATGACGACTTTCGCGATGGTTATCGGATCGATTCCTCTGGCTTTAGCTAGTGGCGCGGGCGCAGGTTCGAGAAGACAGATAGGTTGGGCAATTGTCGGTGGAATGTCATTTGGAACATTATTTACTTTGTTTGTCGTTCCTGTAATTTACGTTTACTTGGCGAGATTTAAGCAAGTTGGGAAAGTAGAAGAGTAATGTGTTTCGAAAAAATGAATTTTGTTGACACATGCTGACGACTACGAAAAAGAAAGTGAGATTAGAAAGGAGTACACGAATTTGTCGAGATGAACTGGACGATAGCACAAATAGCATCAGTTGTTTTATGTGCCATGGGATCGGGTTTAGCGTTCTCATCGTTCGGTTATACTCCAATTCTCGGATATATAATCGCGGGCATTATACTCGGGCCGTCTGGATTCCAATTCATAACTGATAGAAACGCTGTCAGTGTTTTTTCCGAGATGGGCGTTATATTATTGTTGTTTGTTATCGGTCTCGGATTATCATTTGAGAGAATTCGTAATATCTGGAAGACATCTTTTGTTACAACACTCATTTCGATGATAGTGATTTATGCAACGGTGTTTGTCGCAGGATATTTTCTTAAGCTTTCTTATGAGCAGATAATGTTAATTACGTTTTGTGTGACGCTTTCTTCAACAGCTGTTACGGTTAAATCGTTGGCGACATTGAAAGAGCAAAACGATCGAGTACAGGAGAATACATTTGGTATTTTAGTCGCTCAGGATATTATCGCGTTGGCTATGGTGCTCGTGATTAATTTTTTGGGGAATGAAGGGACAGAAGACGCATATAGATACTACAGATTGGCAGGTATAGTACTATTTTCAATTGCGTTATTTGTCGGATTTACTCGTTATTATCACCATATTCATAAGCTAACTAACTTTCTGTACAAGCATGATAGTATGATGACCATGACGGTTTTCGGTATTTGTCTCGGATGTGGAGTCGTTTCGGAAATCGCGGGATTCTCGGCACCATTTGGTGCGTTTATCGCTGGTGTGGCCTTGGGAAATTCCAATTTGAAAGAGGATGTAAAGAGAGTCGCCTTTCCGATAGAAGACATATTGCTGATGACATTTTTCCTCAGCGTCGGATTGTTGGTGGATTTGCATTTCGTTTGGGCTCATATTGGGGTGATTTTATCGGCACTTTTATTCGTCACATTAGGAAAGACGATTATAAATGTATTTGTTTTGAAGATTTGTCGTTTTTCGACGAAAGATTCGTTTGTTATAAGCGTTCTTCTCGGACATATCGGTGAGTTTTCTTTCATGTTAGCGTATGCTGCGAGAAAGGTCGGTATGATAGATGATGAAGGCGTAAAATTTCTTATCAGTTTAACCGCATTGAGTTTGTTTCTCAGTCCGCTTTGGTTGATTTTCGCTGCAAGGTGTAGGGCTTTAACAAGAACGGTCGCGGTGTCATCTTGGGAGTTCTTTACAATGGCAACTCGGCATGAAATAGTGAGGACGTACAAGATATTTTTATTCTTGAAAAGTATGACTATCGGAATGTATGATTTTGTGTATGAAAAGTCCGGTAAAGCTATTAAAAGAATAAAAGAAAAGAAAAATGACCTGGTACGAAGAAAATAATATATCAATTGAAAACAGTATCGGAATTGATGAAGTAGGGCGGGGGCCTCTCGCCGGACCTGTCGTCGCTGCAGCAGTATGGATTAGCGATGCGTTAGCATTTGAGTTAGAACGTGGAAAACTTGTTGTGCGGGACTCCAAAAAAATGACCGCAAAACAGCGGGCAAGAGTTGTAGAATGGGCAGATGATCAGCATTATGATTTTTTCCGCTATTCGATAGGACACGCAACAGTGGAAGAAATTGATGAGTTAAATATATTAAATGCCGCATTATTAGCAATGAAAAGAGCATACGAGTCGCTAGGCATTCAAAAGGAATACGTTATTGTTGATGGAAATAAAACACCTAAAATAGATGCAAAAAGTGTAATCCCAATAGTAGGCGGTGATAATAAAGTGTTATCGATTTCACTTGCTTCGATTATCGCTAAAGAGTACAGGGATAGCTTGATGAAAAAACTGGCATTAGAGTATCCGTATTATGGATGGTCGCGTAATGTCGGATATGGCTCTAAAGAGCATATAGAGGCTATTCTAAAGTTTGGAATTACTCCATACCATCGGAAAACATTTGCTCCAATAAAAGATATGTCTTTCAGTTAATGCGTTTTTACAAATCTTAAGAATAAAACTGTTTAACGGAAGTCGCCTTGATTTTGTTTAAAAATTTAGATACTTTATGTGTGTATATTTTTAAGGAGTTACTATGAAGAAAATAGTTGTAATGTCGGCTCTTGCAATGACGTTATCTGCTAATTGCGATAGTCTGTTTGATGGCCTGTATTTCGGCGCTGGTGCTATGTTCGGTTTTGGACAAGATAAAGCCTCGGGAATGGGCGATGAAGTTAAGAAAAATATAAATCGCTTCATGGGATCATTATTTTTAGGTTCCGGTAAAACTATGAATGCTTCTCCATTTTATTTTGGCGGTGAAGTTGTGCTAGACCTTTCGAAAAACAAAAAGGAAGACATCACTTTAAAAGATAAAAGTGCGAGACTGACAAACAATGGAATCATTCCTTCTGTTGGAATCAGGATGGGATATGCAAAGCCGGATATGGATATTTTGTTATTTGCAAAGCTCGGATTAACTTATGCAAAAGGTGAGTTAAGTTATCCTGAGGGTAAAGTATCATATTCTAAATTTATCCCAACTTTGGCGGTTGGTATTGAAAAATCAATGTGTCAGAAGTATACAGCTCGTTTTGATATAGAATATGTATTTTCGAAGGATAAAAGTGATGGTACATGCAAAATTGAACGCGGCAGCAGTTTAAACCTACGCGCAATGATTGCATATAATATTAGGTTTTAAAAGCGTGTTGTGACTTTTTAATCACAATCGTGCGGTTTTTGGGTAATGCTTAGCGTAAATTAAAATGTTTATGCTAGCATGCCCGAAGTTATGTGATGAGGTTTTTATGGTAAGAAAAATACTTTGTTCAGCGTTATGTTCGTTGTTCAC
>JAILGW010000014.1 GCA_024696365.1 Alphaproteobacteria bacterium
ATACATGTATGTATATCACAAAATTGCATTTTACGCACGATTTTTTGTGTTTAAACAACGTTTTTTCGCGCGAATTTTTGTAGACGCAAATCACTTTTTCTATTATGCACAAGGAATGTTATCAATAAAAAAACCCAATAAAAACAAACAATTAACTTGACAAATAAGGAAACAGCACTATATTACACAACGAGATAAGGATAGAGGTAACAATGCATATTGAGAACTTAAAAGATCAGCAGAAATCATCGTTTTATATTGCAAAATTTGAGAATGCCGTTGATGATGAAAAAAATATAGAAGAGGCAGACTTTAATCGCACAGTGTATTAGCGTATTGCAAGAGCAAAGCAAGCGAGAGAGAGCTGATTGATTTCGACGTAGTGATATGGGAGAATGACGTTGAAGCGATTGTAACCACCTTGAAAGAAAACGGCATCGGGGAATTCACGATTTCCTGCAAATTTTTACGATGTGAGTGATTAAGGGCCATTATGAATAACAATCTCAAACGACGGAAAAATCACAGGGTTAGGGTAAGAAGTATCGCTACGTAATGTTGCGAAATATTTGAGATCTGCTCTATATGCGTTTGAATATACTTTTTCTGTTCATTCTTCCGTGGATGTTGGCGTTTCAGCAACTCGCTTCAAATAATCCTCATATTTAACTCCGTGAAGTGCGAACAATGCTCGCATGAATTTTTTTCAGTTTTCACAAAGCACTAAAACGCTTCTCATTTCAAAAACGTTTCAAATTACAACTTTTACAACAGGAACCGACATGGTGGAGCCAAGGGGGGTCGAACCCCTGACCTCTACAATGCCATTGTAGCGCTCTACCAACTGAGCTATGACCCCAAGTACCATCAAGATGCAACAAATTTTATGTTTTTGCAAGTCGGAAGCGTAATTATTTGCTAATTTCACTCAAAAACTATTACAATGCGTTGAAGGGGAAAAAATATGATTTCGTATCGTAATGTTTTCAGTGTGCTTGGCGTAATTTTGTTTGTGTTTGCCGGACTGATGCTCGTGCCCGCGTTGGTTGATTTCTGCCAATTGCAACGAGATGGGCTTTATTTTATTACCGGTTCATTATTCTGTTGTTTCGTCGGAGGGTTGCTGTTTTTTTCATGTAATCACAGAAAAGCGATATACCTGAATGCTGCTGAAAAAGTACTTACTGTTTTGCTGGCTTGGCTTGTGCTGCCGTGCATTGCTGCTATTCCAACTATCGTTTCTCCGATACAATTATCTCTGATAGACAGTATTTTTGATGCTACAGCAGCGCTAACTACAACTGGCACAAGTATCATTTCGGATCTGCAAAATTTTTCCGACGGTTTTCTGCTGTGGCGGGGTATTTTACAGTTGTTCGGCGGTATCGGTTTTGTCATTTCGTGTTTGCATGTATTTGCGGATTTTAGATTATCAGAAACGACAGATGATAATCGTCTGAGTAATATTCCGTTGTTACAACAGTTAAAAACGATTTCTATCATATATTGCTCACTGATAATCGTAGCTTCATTAGCATTAACAGCAAGCGGAGTTAGTGCGATTCACGCATTTTGCGATTCGTTAGCGGCTGTTTCGACCGGAGGAATGATTTTTAAAGCGGATACTACAGGTGTTAGTGCGCAACTGATTCTCGCAATTTTGATGTTTGTTGGTGGAACATCCGTAACATTGTTGAGAAATTCTATAACTGTCGGAACTAAAGCACTAATTGATAAACAGTTCCAATATTACGTCAGTATTATCGCGGTTTTAACTATGCTTCTTGCAGTACATATTTATCGTTCGGTTTTCTTCGATTTAAATGTACCGCAAAGTTTCGCAAAGGCGTTTTTTACAATTACGTCTGCGATTTCAACAACTTGTGCTTCAACAGAGGCGCATTACAACAAGTTTATTGATGCATTATTGTATGTTTTAAATTTTTGCGGTGGTTGTTCGGGCTCATGTTCCGGAGGAATAAAAATCTTCAGATTTATCGTCATATTCGCAGTTGTAAAAAGCTATCTTACAAAGCTCATATATCCAAACGCTGTTTGCATTCCTGCGTATTGCGGCAAGCAAATCGGTAGTCGAGATATCGCCGCTATTATCGCATTTTTTGTTTGTTATTTGGTCCTGGCTGTCATTTTTGCCTTTGTTTTAACTGCCGATATAGACTTTGGAAAAGCGTTTGGTGCTGTGCTTACGACAATGGCGAACAGTCATACTTTTTTTGGACTATACAAGGTGACACCAACGGAGATAGCAGCTCTTTCTGTGGCTTCAAAGTACACATTAATTTTTGCAATGATTGCGGGTAGAGTTGAATATGTAGCGTTTTTTATGGTACTCATAAGGTCGTTTTGGAAAAGATAAGGAAAGAATCATGCTGTTTATGTTTCCGGGGCAAGGCTCTCAGAAAATCGGAATGGGAAGGGATATTTACGATGCGTTTCAGACGGCTCGCGATGTGTTCCATGAAGTTGATGAGGCCATTTCATTTAAACTGTCCGATTTGATTTTTAACGGTACGGAAGAGGAGCTTAAAGCAACGGAAAATGCGCAGCCGGCGTTAATGACGGTTAGTATGGCGTTTGCTGAGTGTCTGAAGAAAGAATACGGATTTAACCTCTCAGAAAAAGCAAAGTTTTTTGCGGGGCATTCATTAGGAGAGTATACGGCATTATGCGCGGCTGGAGTGCTTTCATTATCTGATACAGCAAAGATTTTGAGAATTCGCGGAAAAGCCATGGCCGAAGCATGCCCGAGTGGCGGAGCGATGGCTGCCATCATCGGTTTACCTTATGAGACGGTAGAAGAGATAGTCAACGAAGCATCATCTGCGGAAGCAATTGTGAAAATCGCGAATGATAATTCAGTCGGACAAGTAGTCGTAAGCGGACACGAAAATGCCGTAAAACTTGCTGTGGAAAAAGCGACGGCAGCAAAGGCTAAAATGGCGGTTATGTTAGAAGTCAGTGGACCGTTCCACAGTCCGTTAATGGAAAAAGCAGTAAAGCCGTTAGCAGAAGCGTTGAGCAATATAAAATTTTTTGAGCCAGTAAAACCGATTATCGCAAACGTTACTGCAAAAGATGAAACAAGCAATTTCAAAGAGCTGTTAGTAAAGCAAATTACCAATCGTGTCAGATGGCGAGAGAGCATACTCTTTGCAGAATCTGCAGGAGTATCAAAGTGCGTAGAGATAGGTTCAGGAAGGGTATTAACTGGACTTGTAAAAAGAACAGCAAGCAACTTAGCTCTTGTGAACATCCATTCAACAGAATCGTTGGAAAGTTTTGCGAAAGAAAATGCGTAAAAGAAGCTGAGTTTTCAGCTCTTATCATAAATTTGTTAATTTTGGCTGCGAGTTTAATTCTTTGTTAACTTTTTGATGAGACAATACATCAAATTGATAATGGAGAATAAAAATGAAATTAAAATTTTTTGCTATGCTTCCTTTGGGATTGTTCTTGTTAGGAGCGACTTCAACCGAGACAAATGCATCTGATTTGATGGTTGAAGATGAAGAGCATGTAGATAATTATGATTCTACAGAGGATTCTTTTGAAGAAATTAGTCACCGTAATACGGGAAAAATGACTAAAGAAGAGAAAAACCGACTAAAAGAGCTTAAAAAAAGTGAGAAAAACCGACTAAAAGAGATTAAAAAAAATGAGAAAAAACGAAAAAAAAGTTTAGAAGACGCAAATAGCTCATATGAAAATGAGTCCGATGAAGCTACTGAAGCTGAAAATGGCGACAAAAAACCGGGCTTATGGGCCAGATTTAAAAATAAAATTCACCGCAATCAGAATACCGATGAAAGTAAGACTGATAAAAAGTCACAAAATAAATCTAGTAAAGATGCGAAAAAATCGAAGTATAAATCTAATAAAGATGCAAAAGATGACGCTAAAAAACCAGGATTAATGACCAGAATAAAGAGTAAATTTAGCCGTAGCAAAGACTCAAACAAAAAATAGTTGAAAGTCTGTAAAAAGTTTTGTGTAAACCGTTTATCTCAGCTTCGGAAGTTTAACCTTTTGTTAAACAAAATCTGAAGCTGAGAGTATATTACGCCCCAATTTGAAATTTTGATAGTTCACTTGCACCGCAGTCGCAGGATTCCCAGAAACACTCGAGTTCATTC
>JAILGW010000090.1 GCA_024696365.1 Alphaproteobacteria bacterium
ACGCCAATGTGCCGTAATATTCGTGTATTTTATTTTTTATATTATTGTTGCCGAAAAACCATCCAAGTGAGAACGTAATTACCGTACCTGTAAGAATTAACTTATTTCTAAATGATACTTGCCCCATATCGACAGCATTCAGATTGATAGGGTACGCGAGGTTATATTCTTTAAAAATTTTCTCTGTAAACAAATCCTGTACGAAATATAATTCGTTATTGTAAACGCCAGAGTAATTAACGGTAGTCAGCAATTGCGGACTTAAAGCATTTGGCTGTAAAAGTTCAGCAGAAGCTTCTTCAATTGCTTTTTGTTGTCCTACAAAATATATACCGCGTAAAATTAACCCCTCTTCAGGATTATGCGAACGAAACATCGCGTTCAGATATGCAGTTAAAGCTTTTTTGGTTTTATTAATTTCAGATTCGAATAAAATCGCTTTTTCTAAATCTTCAGAAATTCTTTTTTCTTGTGCCAAATGAACTGTTGCTTTTCGAATTCCCTCGTCGATTGTTTGAAATGCTTCGTCGGCCCATGCCATAGAAAATGCGCTATTTAATGCATATGGACATGACCACCCGAACATTTGCTGTTTTGATGATTCATGTAGCAAATGCGAAAATTCCGAAAATCCAGTAATCAAATCGGATTTGGTAATTATTAAATAAATCGGCAGGCGGAAATTTATTTCGTGCTGAAATGTAAAAATCTTATTAAACATTTCTACTGCATGTTTTTCTATTGCAGAATTCGTCAATAACATATCAGCAGGAAGCGCGACAATTATTCCGTCCAATGGTCGACGAGGACGAATGAACATAAACAGCTCGCTTATAAATGACCAGAATTTGCTCTCATCTTCTTTCATTTCTGTTTTCGGAAGTTCGAAAATTGCGCCTTTTTTAAATAACTTCCACATAGAATCAATCGCCGAACCGTCAGCTGTTAAATGTTCCAAATTCAAACTATTCAACAGCGTCGTTTTACCGCTTTTTTCTGATCCAACAATCATGAAACATGGGAGCTTGTACCTCCAACGTAAATCATATGTGCTGTTTTTTATTATTTCTAAAACTTGAAAGAAAATCTTAGTGATTGGCCCTGCATTAAGAAAACCATACATCGACAGTATCTCGCCAAGTCTACCGGATAAAATCGGTAAATCTTCATGACGAATTTTTTGCGGTGCTTTTTCCTTTCCTGCCACATCTTTAGAAGCATCTCGACGAACTATCGGTTTTGGCTTTGAATTTACATAAATAACGCAAATACCGAAGAATATTACCACTAGCAAAACCGCAACAACGACCATTCCGATGGAAACAAACGGTATAAATTGCGACGGAATAACTGCAAGTTTATTGGATAATAATTCTTTCACGGCATCCATGATTATTCCCTCAACGCAATATATGAAATTTCCGACAGTAGCCTGCTAATGTCTTTGGTTTCATACATCCAAACAATCGAACTAATCGACAAAAACATAAATACGAAAAATGCACACATATAATTTATTATCGACGCTTCAGGCAGCATTTTGCGATGTATTGTTGGAATCGTGTGAGTATATTCTTTTTGAAAAAGCCGATATCCGACCATCAGCAGAGAGTTGTCAAGCTTTTCCATAAAATCTAAAAGTTTATCCCTAAATATATTAATCTGCGTGGATTCATCTTCTGCTCCACGATATTTTCCTTCAAATCCCAGCGCCAACATTTTCAAATAAATCTCGGCCTCAACTGAAGCAAAATCATCTTTTTCCTCTAGCAGCTTATTAATGCGATTAAAGATCTCATCACCGGCAATTTGTGAACTGAAAAATTTCTGCTCTAAAATATTATCTTCCCAAAACTGTTTTCCTTCCCATTCCATATTGAGGAAAATATCGTCAGCAAGCGCTGCCATTACATATACGACTTCCGAATAATGAGGTAATAAATGTTTTTCACTTTCCAATGCGACCTTTATAAAAGAATTCATAGAACGATGAACTGCTTTATAGTCTACGTTTTCTTTCTCCTTTTTTATGCTCTCCCGCGCATTAAAAATAATTACGCAAAAATTTCCGAACGTTTCGCGCAACGTATATGCAAGCTCTGTCGTATTTTGCGAATTAGCAGTCTGCATAAAGAATTACCTCCTCCGGAGTAAAACTCACTGAATTATTAACTAAACACAATTTCTCTGCCGGTTTTATGTAGCTTGGTTGAACTTTTACGGAAATAATCGTCATACCACTCGGCTGAGTTATGTATTCGCCTCTTTCTAAAATTGCTCTTTCTGCACCCAATACCCTTTTATCCCTAATCATCGGCAGCATAGATTCACTTGCTATTCTTACTCCGTTAATCCAAGTCAATATGTCGTCATCGGTCAAAATAAATGGTTTTTGAATTCCAATAGCAAGAGTTCCTTTGTCAAGCCATTCTTTTTTCATCTGTAATTTGAATGTGTCTTCATCTTTATCGAAATGAATAATATCGTATTGCTGTTTTAAATTACTCAAAACATCGCGAGCATATTGAAGAAGCCCACCAAAAGTATGAAACAAATTTTCATGGTCATATATAGTTAACCTAGGAATCAATTGCGTAGGATTAATTG
>JAILGW010000064.1 GCA_024696365.1 Alphaproteobacteria bacterium
ATCAAGAGAAAAGGGCAAGACGAAGAACTTCATGCGGTAAAAGGCAAATTTATTATGGTCGCTCTGAACGAAAACAGACGTCCTCGTCCTGTCAGAGAAAAGTGGACTGACGCCGAAAAGGCCAACGAGGTTGCATAAACCCGACTTCTTTCATAGAATAACGTTACTTTACTTGAGCAGAAGGAGAAGTCTGAATGAGCAAGCATCATCATAACGAACAGTCGGAAAAAGAAATTCCGGCAAATGAAGAAAAAGTAGCTGAAGAAGTCGCAGTAGATGAAACTGAGTCATTGCGAGAAGAAGTTCAGAAACTCAAAGATACGATTTTGAGGCAAGCGGCAGACGCAGAAAATCTCAGGAAGCGTTTGGAAAAAGAAAAAGACGAATCGATAAAATACGCCAGCTCTCGTTTTGCAAAGGATTTGCTCCCAGTATTGGATAACTTCGAGCGAGTTCGTGAAAATTCTCTGGCTCTGCAAAAACAAGGTGATGCCGATACTCAATTGAAAGGTTTTGTCGACGGCGTAATGTTGTGCGAAAAAGAGTTGCTTTCGGTTTTCAAAAAGCACGGTATCGAGAAAGTTGTTGTTGCTGAAGGTGACGCTTTCGACCATCAATATCACCAGGCAATGTGCGAATTGGAAGACAAAGATCATCCGGCAGGTTCGATAATAAAAGTGTTTCAGTCGGGATACACTCATCACGACAGATTACTGCGTCCGGCAATGGTCAGCGTTTCCAAAAAATCATGACATCGCTTCTCCCGATTTGCGTTGATTTAGACGGCACGTTAATTCGTGAAGACGTTACAATTAAGGCGTTGAAAATCTTTCTGAGTGAAAATATCTTTCGTGTATTCGCTGTTATAAGTTGGCTGTTAAGGGGACGCTCGTATTTAAAATACCAACTGGCACAACGTGTAAATCTGAACGTTGCGGAATTAAAATATAATCGTGAATTTTTGAATTATCTGACTGAAAAAAAACAGCAGGGGCATAAGTTGTTTCTGGCTACGGCATGCAATAAAAAATACGCCGATGCTGTCGCAGATTATTTGCAAATTTTCGATGGTGTATTCGCGAGCGATGCAACTCACAATTTACGAGCTGAAGCAAAAGCCAACACGCTGGCACTAATCTTCGGAGAAAAAGGATTTATATACGCTGGAAATTCCAAAGACGATTTAAAAGTCTGGCAGAAAAGCGCGGAGTACATTCTGGTAACACCGACTCCCGCCGCATTGAACGGCATGCGCAATAAGAGTTATACTCTGTTCAATTGAGGCGGAAAAATGTTTTACAAAGAATCGACATTAAAAGTCAGTGATATCGCAACCAACCTGATAAAAAACTCCGTAAAAGAATCGAAGTACATGGAGCTTTTTTCCCGCTGGCAGGAAATCGTCGGACAGCCTTTCGCGGACTTAACTACTCCACATAAAATCACAGGAAACAATCCGAAAATCCTTATCATAAAAGCCAAAAAAGGATACGCTCTGCAAATACTGCATGAATCTATGCGCATTCTGAACGCAGTAAACTCATTTCTGCAATCGCCGATATTTTCGCAAATAAAGGTGATACAGGCGGATGAGATACAGCTGCCGGAGTAGCTTGCTTTCCTTAAAACCTTATGATATCTGATAGGAAGAATTTGATAATTTCAGAATGTGATGTCTTTGCAGACGATTCGGGATCTGCTTTTCTGAAGTTCGTTGTTGATGTATTTAGGAAAATCAAAGATGAACACCTTGTTGCAGTTATGTTCTAATGCCGCTCTCGTTTCTGTCGTAGTGCTGTGTATTTTGTGCGTCAAAAATGTAAACGTATTGTTGGCGATTATCACGTCTGCTCTTGTCGCAGGACTTATCTCCGGGCTTAGCCTGTCGCACATTATGAGCACTTTTATCTCAGGTATGGGAGAAAACAGCGAAACTGCGTTGAGTTATATTTTGCTCGGAGCTTTTGCCGCAACAATGGCTCACTCGGGCTTTACAGATGTTATTTCCGCAAAAATTACGCGCATGGTGTCTGGGAAAAAATACGTGTTGCTCGGTATTTTGGTATTGATGTCTATGGCATCGCAAAATATCGTGCCTATTCACATCGCGTTTATTCCTATTATTATTCCGCCTCTTATCAAAATTATGAACCAGCTGAAAATCGACCGTCGCGCGGTTGCTTGTGCTCTCGCTTTCGGATTGAAAATGCCGTACATCGCCATTCCCGCAGGTTTCGGATTGATATTCCAAAATTTAATCGCGGACAATTTAGTCCAGAATGGAGTAGAAATCGCGAGAGACGATGTTTGGCGATATGCATTTGTTCTTGGATTTGGCATGACGGTTGGTTTGCTGATAGCCCTTTTCGTTTCTTACAGAAAACCGAGAACTTACAAAAATACCGTTGTGCACACAACTAAAGTTTCAAATGATTTTTTACCGAAACATTGGATTGTTATGCTCGCGGCAATTGCAACTTTTGCAGTGCAACTCATTACGAAGTCACTTCCATTGGGGGCGCTTATCGGATTGGGGATTATTTTTTCGTTCAGAGTAATTCCGCAAAGCAAAATGGATCACATGATGAATGAAGGCATTTACCTCATGGGATACATCGCATTTGTTATGTTAGTGGCTGCAGGATTCGCTAATGTTCTCAAGGAAACAGGCTCAATTGAAACTCTGGTAAAAAACGTGCTGCCTCTTCTTTCTACTAATCTGTACATTACAGCTTTTGCGATTTTGCTTGTTGGATTGTTCATCACGATAGGAATCGGAACTTCTTTCGGTACTGTGCCGATACTCGCGGTTTTGTTCGTGCCAATTTGTGTGAAAATAGGATTTAACACACCGCAAATGGTCGTACTACTGACAGCTGCTTCTGCTCTTGGAGACGCAGGTTCTCCCGCTTCAGATACAACGCTTGGCCCAACTGCCGGATTAAACATTGACGGCCAACATAACCATATTTTCGACACTTGTATTCCAACATTTTTGCACTACAACACTGCGCTGATAGGTTTTGCGCTAATAGGAGTTTGGTTGCTGAGGTAAGTTGCGGTTTATCGACATGATATTTTGCGTTGCTTAGTTCAATTTGTTAGAATTGCACACAGCTAGACTGTTCTTTTAAATATGCCATAGCAGTGTTAGTAGTTCCTCAAATGGAGAAGTTACGTCATATGTCACAAAATCCGAGCTTTAAAAGTAAGAATAGGCAATTTTCAAAAGAGCGAAAGATATCGAAGATTTTAAAAAATACAGTGATATTTGTCCTTTGTTTTTACTGGACGCTGCTCGTAGGCTTTTTATATATTGTAATAACCTCGGAAGCTAATTTGAAAGATGTTTTCTGTACAACCCCGAGCTACTGTAAAAATATAGAGAAAAAAATCATCGTTGATACTTCGATGTTAGATGAATACGGTGGTATAACCTGTTTAACGGAAAATATCATCAAACAAATAGCCCAGACTAAGCAGCGATGGAGTTTTACGCTCTTATTAAGAAAAGAAAATCGTGTTCTTTCAGAGCTATTGCAGTTAAAAAATGTTAAAGCCATAAAAGTTTCCGACGCCTTTGGATACGCAAAAGATTTGATTTTTAATCTGCTGAATGTTCCGACATTCGGATTGGCAAGAGATAAATTAATGCAACTTGTGTATTACGGTAATATCTTTCTTAATGATAATCCTGATGTCTTTTGGGATCCCGTCGGAGGAAGAACGGTTAATAATTTTTCCATTCCTAAGATTACAACGATTCATGACACCTTAGAGATTGATCAATCTGAGTTTTTTAAAAGAAAATTGGTTAATCAAATTAAAGAAAGAAATTTCCAAGGACTGAAAAATTCATACAAAATAATTACGGTATCTGAATTTACTAAAAAAAGAATTATTGATGTCTACGGCATTAAAAATGACAAAATCTGCGTAATACCAATTCGTTTAGCAAAAAGAGTACAACGACCGTTAGGCAAGATAGAAACACGGAGAATATTGGATAAGTACAAGCTATCTTTACATAATTATTTTATATTTGTGTCTCAATACTATCCACACAAAAATCATCGGAGATTAATACAGGCCTTTGCTGATTTAATAAAGAACAATCAGGATTACAACACAATAAAACTGGTAATAACCGGAAATATGTCTGACGCTCACGGCGTTATTGAACAATTTGCGGCACAACAGCCTTGCAAAAACAATATTATATTTACTGGCAGAATTGATACAGCAGAACTCTCTGTCCTGCTATCAAACGCGCTGTGTTTTGTTCATCCGTCTTTGTATGAAGGATTTGGAATGCCTATTATCGAGGCTATGGCTAGCGGGATTCCCGTTGTTTGCAGTAATGTTTCCAGCCTTCCTGAGGTCGCGGGAGATGCTGCATTGTACTTTAATCCATATGATGTAGGCGATATAGAACGTGCGCTGTTAGAGGTTGTTCAATCGCAAGAAGTACGCGAAAACCTGATTAAAAAAGGCTATAGCCGAGCCAAAAAATTTGAAGACTCTCGTGCTATGATTGAGGCTTACATCAACATTTTTGAAGAGGCTAGATAGCCTCCTGCTTAGGCATGCCTTTCTGCGGTTTGTGTTGCTGCTGCTTTTTGCTGCCTCAATGATGCAAAATAGTGGAATGTTAATCCGACGATAACTGCGTACACAACGTTTGAGGCAACTGTTGTCAGCGCTGTCAGCACGAAGGTAGCCTTTTCGTATCCTTTAAATGACAGATAACTTTTATAATCAATCATGCCAAGGCCGAACGGAATAACCATAGAAGCGAAACAGCACATAGAAACGTTGGACACGAGTGGCGACAATACCGTCATTAGCATGAAAAGTGCAAATACATGAAACAGTAAAGAAACGTTACTTTTGGCATTATGCGCATTAACAGAGGTCATAGAAATTGCACAAGTTGACGGCATCATGCAAAGTAATCCCGTTACGAAGTTCGTCATACCGACGTTGATTAATTCGGCGTTTGTTTTGTGTTTAGTTCCGCATAAATCATCGACCATAACCGCGCCAAGCAATGTTTCGATTCCCGCCAAAAACGCAATTATCGCGGCGTAAGGTAAAATCTCTAAAATGTTATGAATATTGTATGACAAAGTTACAGGTGAAAGATGTATCGCGCAATTTTCGATATGAAATCTGGAATTAATAGTTTCAAGCGTGTTCGGAAAGAAACACGAATATAAAATTCCCAAAAATAAAATTGTCAGGTAAACAGGTAGTTTCGGAAAACATCGGCGAATAATGAAAAACGTTGAAATGAAATATACGCCAACGGTGAAAGAATTCAAATTAACTTCATGTAAGTGAGAAAGGTAAAATCCTACGCGTTGGAATAAGTTCCCGCCACATGAAAATCCCAGAATATTCGCGGTCTGTTGTACAACCAACATGATACCGATACCTGTCAAAAATCCTCGCAAAACCGATAACGGAATATATTTTGAAAATCGGCCTAATCGGAACAACGCCGCAATGAACAAAAGTATGCCCGCTAAAACGGTCGCATGAATCAAAAAATCGTACCCGTGAGAAGTAACAATATCATTAACGATAACGATAAAAGCGCCAGTCGGACAAATAACGTGAAATTTTCCACCGCCTAACAAGCAAGATATGATACCTGTAATTATTGCCGTAGTCAGTCCGATTTCAGGAGTTAATCCAGAAGCTGTTGCGTATGCCATCACCAACGGAAACGACAATACTGACAGTAAGGTTCCTGCTTTTGCGTCTTTGATTAAATTTTGTATCGAGTAATTTCCTTTGAAGAGATTAACGCTCTCCGGCAGAAACTCTTCCGCCTCTTTCTTCATATTCTCTCGTCCTGTTTAAAAAGCCTCCGTAATAAAAACAGAGGCTACGAATTCTCACTATCTATTCGCTACTTATATATAATACTTTTTTAAATTAAGACAAGAAGGTGTCGATATTTTTTTATATCGGAATGGAAAAAATTGCGCTGCCCCCTACGCCGTTTTTATCTCCAATGGATTTTGTAAAACTAAATTCTGCATTAATGGAGTACTTAAGCTTTGTTTTCAAACGTACAGATATATCCGTATGATGTTTGTTTCCATTGGACGCAGATAGCGATTGATTTAGTATCGTCGTTTTGATTTTTGCACCAAACATTCGGTGATGTTCAGCTTGAAGTTCTACTAAGTTGTTGCCTTTCTTATATGAAACCTTGACAGAAGGTGTTGCTGTAACTACGTTGACAGTCGCATGCTCGGCGTTTATGTGAGTTGCATCAGATGAATGTGTTTGTACTGTTGCTGCGGCAAGCCTCAGTGCCGCAGCTAAGCGGACTTTTTTAGACATTTTAAATTTCCGACGAACTTTTCCGTGTGCACATACCATTTGACTTTTCAGTTCAGTTTTACCATATCTCCAATGGCGATTGGTACTTCTGAGTGCATTATATGTACAAGATACTTTCACTTTAGTTTTATTGCGAGATATGTTAACCCCTCCTCCAAACAACACATTGGTTTGCCTGGCCGTTATATCTATCGGCATCGTCATATTATTTACGGATAATCCGCTGAATACTGAAGGAATTATTGAAGTTTTCGCCGCAGCATTAATCTTTGCAAAATCATATCCTAAAACATTGGTATAACTATCTGATTCTAAATTTCTTCGACGAGGCATTTTAAATGAAGATGAATCTGCAGTAAAAATGTTCCAAAACTGCTTTCCTCTCGTGACATCCCTCGAATCAATTATGGATAACGTATCATTCACTAATCCGAATCCGACAGCGTGCATTTTTTGCAGAGGAATGAAAACATTGTTTAGTAAACTTAATTGTTCAAAAGTCAGCCCATCAATATATTCCCAATCCGAAGGAATACCATCACGGTAAAGCATAAAGTAACCTGCATCTTCTACAGTTTTTCCCCTAATGCCTGTTACGTCCACTCCGGAGATGCCGGAAATTACCAGGGTATCTGAAGGAACAATCGCCGGATACTTGCTCCCTTCCTCTGACAACGCAAGCACTTGAAACTTAAATTCATTTTCTGTCATCGGAGACAGAAGACGGATCTCTTCCATAACTATTTTTTTGCCCTGTACCTCATCAGATTTTGCAAAAGACATTTTGAAGGCCTCTGCTTTTTGCGGATCAACACAACACGACACATAAAGATCGGGACGATTATCAGGCTGTATAAATCTGCTATTCTGACCGTCAATCAGAATACAGGTCTCGAGGGCACGAATATATGAACCTACGCTAAAATCCCCGGTAGCAATAATAGTTTTAAGATATGGGCTAGTTATATTCAACAATCCTCCTTCTAATTTCATATCTTGCAAAGTTAAACCGCTTCCTGCAGAAACTTCCAACTCACCTTTAACCACAGAATCTTTCAAGAGAGATTCTTTTTCCTTCGCAAGATTAACTTTCGCTGCAGCGTCAATTTCCAATGTATCTATTGTTTGACTACCATCAGGCAAATCCGGAGTATCATCATCTAATATATTAACAAGGCCGTTTGTAAGATGCATCGGTGTAAGACCACTATTGGATTTAATCTTGATTTCCCCGGCACCTCCACTTTTACTGGCTATAACTAAATCTCCACCGAACATTTTTCCTACATACTGAGAACTACTTCCGGGATCACTCTTTTTAATGACAAATTGAGCTCCACTCTCTACCGTTACTTTTCCCTTAAACCCAGAGCAATCTCCTTTTACAAACACTGTTCCACTTGTAAACGTAACTTGAGGAATACCCATCTCATTAGGGGTTCCAGAGATATCACCATATAAACTGAAAATAGCATTCTCGCCCGCAGGTAAGTCGAAATCGAGTTTA
>JAILGW010000073.1 GCA_024696365.1 Alphaproteobacteria bacterium
CTCATTTTTCAACATAAAAAAATTTTATATTTTTTATAACTTTGAGATGGTGTTAAGAAGGCCGTTTACAAACGAAACATCGTCCTTTTCGAAGAAAGCCTTTGATATTTCAATATATTCATTGAAAACAACGTTCGCCGGAATTTCTTTAAGATACAAAAGCTCAGCAGTACCGAGACGTAAAATATTTTTCATTACTTTATCTAATCTATCGATTTTCCATTTATCAGACATATTTTTGGAAATGATTTCATCAATTTCTGCGAGATGTTCCTTTATCGTATCTAGAAGTGTTTTAAAAAAATCGACATCTATACCGGAAATAGTCACATCTTCACTCAAAATTACATCAATAGAAGGTGAGGCATTTTTTATGAAAGCATCAAGAGGTTTACCTTGCATTTCCGACTGATACAATACTTGCACAGCATAAAACCTGGTAACTCCGCGCAACCCGCTTTTTGTTTTGCGTTCTCTTATATCCTGCATACTATCCCCAACCTAAAGCCGAGTTCTTCAAAGAACTTTGTGCCCTATCCCGATTTCTGGGATATATTAATCTGATTTTTGAAACTTTAAAAGTGGTATTCGGCACTGAATTTTACCTAACGCCATAACAAATACAAAAGCCCCGAAAAACATGAGGCTACCGTCCCTGGTGCGAATACAGAACTCAGCAAATGATAATCTCCAACAAGCTCAAAATCGACACAACAATACAGCCCCGATATTTTTCGAGGCTGTTTGTTATTCGAGAACCATTTGAATTTAAAATCCGAAGAGGTACCTGACCCAACCCCAGGCATATTCAGCTATCGCAGTCGCAAAATGAGCTACTCTGGTATTCCAGGATCCCGTGGCAGTCGGATTTTGGCCATCATCTGGAACAGTCAGGCTTTGTTTTACCTCTTGCTCTACAACGTCCGCCATGGCGGCCACATCATCTGCCACCACATCTTCCTGCAATTCTTGTTGAGGAAGCTTATTCTTCATCATCTCTTCCTCTTTTGCTAATATGCGGGCTTTGAAGTCTTCAGGAGATTGATATGGTATCACGGCATTCGTCGATTGTCCCTGTGCTCTCGATTGCGTCTGCGCAGGTAATACCACCGCAGCAATATGCATGCCTATCAAATCTTTAAAGTTATCACTTGCCGCCTCTGATATTGGAGGAGAGATCTTTTCAATTGCGGTCATTACTCTTTTAGTTATAATCGCAGGATCCTGTTCAGCTATTTTTTCAGCGATTTCAGGAGTTATAGCATTTTGCAGGCTTTTCTTGCTTTCATCAACCGCCTTTGCGAGATCAATTAAACGCTTTCTAAAATCTTCTGGAGATACATATGGAATGAGCCCACGATGTTTATCGGATCGTCGTTGTGCCCTAGCTGCTATTTCTGGGCCCAAATCTGCTAGACCTTTATCATTCGGCCTTTCATTCGGCCCTGCTTTCCTTTCTTCAGGAGTCAATTGGCCATATGTAACTTGCCTATTCAGATTTTTTTGTTTGACTGTCTGTTCATCTTTGATATCTTTTAACACTTTAGCCTTGTCTACTTGATCTCCTTTTATTTTGGATTGAGCAACATGTCTCAACTTGACCTGATCGCGAGCAATAAATGATTCACTTCTTTGGTCTGGTCCACTAAATGCTGTTTTAGTAGTTGTAGCCGTAGGTGACATCGTACCAGATAACCCGGTGGAAGTATAGACTCCTGTCGTCGGTTGCACCACGTTATGCGAAGTTACTCCCCTTTTATCCAAAGAAAAATTAGACCCGGCTTTTGGTGTATCCGAATCTTCAAATATAGATCGTTTACCTTGTACGCTCTGATCTAACGCAGTCCTCTGGTTCACACCTGTCTGTGCGGCCCTGTTTTTCGTTAGTCCTTCATCAATTTGTTCTGCAGTAGGCGACTGCTTAGTTCTCCTAGTGCTAAAGATTTTGTCTAACTCTGATTCTTCTTTCTGTCCTGCTTTCGCTAATGCCTTTCTTGATTTCTCTGTTATTGTGCCAGAAAGTGCACGCCGTCTTCCTGATCTAGTATTTGCATCTATAGATGAAGAGACAACCATAGAGTTTCCACGTTGCCTTCCCCCTTCCCCTGATATCTGTGAACTTTCTGTTGCATAAACATCAAAAACCAAACCTAATATCATTGTGGTATAAATTACTTTTTTCATGCTTCCTCCTATATTCATTACGCAACTGAAAATCGCTCTATGCAATTTCCTTGTTTTTAAAAAAGTTACTCGAAGCAAGCTCTTTCTGATATTGAGCGCGCCTTTCGCTATTTTTTACAATTTTTTGCTAGCGTATTTTTTACGTTGCAAATTTTTTCAATTACGAAAACAACTCTTTTAAACTATAGCGGTTATTTTATTCCAAACAGGTTAATTTAAGGTTAATAAAGGAAATAATTTGTAAAAAAACATAAAAATTTTTAGCACATGGCCGCTTTGATAAAACCTTAATAAAGATAATATACCATCTATTAGGTGCTCATTTAGATTATTATGGATAGTATATTATCGATTTAAAAAATGGTAGTAAGCTGGGCATAGAATAAGCGAAAACTCTTGGAATCATCTCAGAAATTGAGGCCGGACCCGGGCTCCAATAGCTCCATAACCTTTTCTTTATTTTCTTCTCATCGCCGCTGCAAAAAATCCGTCATCTTTATAAAATAGCAAAAATTAATTCTTTTACTTTGTTGACGATATTAAACTTTCATATAATTCCACTGCAAATTTATTCTCTTCAGGAAAGGACCTCGCCAGTACTTGTGCACAACAGGCAGCTGATGGTAAGCCTTGCTTAATTAAGTTATAAATTTGACCTAAAACAAAACTAAGATTTAGATTTGATGGTCCATATTTCCGCGCCAAAACTTCAGCCTCTACATACTCAGCATTCATAAGCAGCAACACAAAAGTGTTATTTACACTTTCTATATCAACCATTTCCCCGCAAGGAAAAAATTTAGGTAATGGCAGGAATACACTAAGCGGCTGACATTTTTGTAAGGTCAAGAATCTTACGTGTTTTTCCACCAAAGCTCGAGTATCTTTCTGTAATGCCGCAACATTATATTTTTCCGGATGACGGAATGAACTGAAGATTTTGGCGTATTCATATAAATCATATTTGGAGAAAAGTAGAACTTCGTTTGTTAAAGCACGCGTGTCTGCCAGCGATAAATCTTTTTTATCGAAAGTTTGTGTTAAGCACTTATTCCAATCTTCAAAGAAAAAGGCTTTAATTTTTTGTATTCAACTACTGTCTCTAAAAAGCGCCTTCTTACCGCTTCTTTACTAATTTGGGATTTGATCACGCAGCGACCAAGATCTAATAATCGATCTGTAAGAGAGGCATTTTTCACGTCATTAACTCGACCGTTTAATTTCCCCTTTCTATTATCAATACATTCAAGCATATAATGCAAAAAACTCAGTTCACATTCTGAATCTGGAGAGCTCAAAAAATCCTTAAACAGTGGAGCGATACGCGGATCATACTTTGAACCATCTGCCCAAATAAATGAAGCTAATTGATTTGCTCTTTCATACGGCCCCCCTATTTGTACTAGAGCATTACCACACTCTTTGCACTGCAAATTATATAATTTCTCTACGTCTTGAGAGATTCTCTTAGCTAAATCCCTATTCATTCCGAACTCTATAAAAAACGGAGCAAGTAATTGAAGAATTCCTTTTTTACTGATGCTGCCAAATGTGTCGAACATATATGCGGAAGAAATGGCGGAAAGTGACGTCTCTCTGCCTCCTGATAATAAGGTGTTACAGTATATTCCTGCATCCATTACGCGACTATCTGGAACAGATTTATAGTATTTCATCAAATCATCAATAGATTCAAATGGCCTCAGAGTATTAGGATTTACCGTATGTAAAACTCCAGCTCTGAACACATAATCTCCAGCATATGCATTCAACTGTCTAAAAAATTCCGGCCAATAGAATCTCTGCAAATAATATACTTGACCTGCTAAAGCGTGATAAACAACAAAGCATCCATCAGTATATAAGCGTTGTTCATTTCGAGAAAAATCACTCATGATGTTAATGAGATCATTTGCTGTCGAAAGTGGCTTCGATTCAGTAGTATCTACAGCAGGTAATACAGCCTTTTCAGCGTTATATAAATCAAAAAACTTTTGCCAAATTCGCTTTACATTTTCCTGTAGCACATGTGGTTCTTTTATCGCAAGTGAGCGAAATGTTTCGGAATCCTCCGGAGTCAAATTACCCTTAACCCGCAAATATGCTTGTATATGAGCAAAAGTTGGGCACAAACCAGCTTGTGACACGCGCCCCTCGCTTGTCAAATCGCACCCTAAAACATTCCCTGTAACTAACGCTAAAGCGCTTACACACATAAGCCTTTTCAAAATCATAGACGATGGCTCCCTATTTATCTGCTTAATTGTTGTAATCCCAATCTTGCTGTAAAGTAGCAACGCACCGACAATATGTCAACTAACAATTTCCACTATTTTCTTTTCATCGCCGCTGCAAAAAATCCGTCGGTTTTGTGTTGATATGGCGTGAGGCGTAAGTATTGCCCTGAATAATTTTTCAAACAGATTGGTTCGACGTGAAAATCCGAAAATTTCGCAAGGAATTTTTCAACTTGATCTTCATCTTCTTCTCTCAAAATGGAGCAAGTAGCGTAGACAAGCTTTCCACCTTTTTTGACGAGAGAGGATGCAGTTGCCAGAATATTCTCTTGTGCTGCAAGTAACTCTTCCAAATCTTGCGGTTGAAATTTTGCTCGCATATCAGGATTTCGGCGCCAAGTTCCGGTACCTGAGCAAGGTGCATCGACAAGTACTACATCTGCGCATTCGACGTGACGTTTCAGCCATTTCCCCGTAATTTCCTGACAGAAAACGTTATTCACTCCGGCCCTTCGAAAACGAATTTTGGCGTTTTCCAAGCGTTCGACACACCTATCCAGCGCGAAAATCCGCCCTTTGTTTTGCATTTTTGCTGCTATCGCCAAAGTTTTACCGCCTGCTCCAGCGCAAAAATCAACCACGGTATCGCCGGCTGTCGCTCCGCAAATTTCAGCAATCAACTGAGAACCTTCATCTTGAATTTCTGCCAATCCCTTCTGCAATACCGGATGATTGCGACTGATTCTGCCGTCTAAAACACGTAAGCATGTTTCAGACAATTCAGTGTCCGCTACTTTAAACTCCGCGGACAACAACTTGCGTACATCTTCCTTCGTCGCTTTCAGCGTATTAACTCTCAAATCCACAGCGGCTTTTTCGTTCATTGCACTCATTTCCGCCGCGATATTTTCCGCACCGAACGCACGTTCCAAATACGGCGTCATCCAAGAAGGATAATTACACAAAACATGATTCGGAACATCCTGAGGCAATTCGCAAGACGCTAAAAACTTTTCCTCAAACGCGGTTAGTTTTGCGGGACAATATATCTTTCCGCTGAAAATTTTCTGAATTTCTTCAAGCGATAATTTCTTTTCAGT
>JAILGW010000095.1 GCA_024696365.1 Alphaproteobacteria bacterium
ACAGTCCTTTTAATGCTAACAAATAATTTTCTCGATAAACTGTTGGAATAATAATCCGTTGCTCATTATCAGCAATGAGTTCAGCATTCATCATTATACGTGACAATCGCCCATTCCCATCATCAAAAGGATGAACCTCCGAAATTAAAAACATCATGAACGCTGCCTTGCTAAAAGCCGTGTTGAGTCTTTTATATAATTCAAATCCCTGTTTCAAAGTTCCAATAATCAAATTTGGAGCAACAAAGACTGTTGAACCCGCAACGTTCGTTTTCTTTTTAAATTCTCCCGGATGCTTTGATGAATGAATGGCCATGATTTTTCGATGCCGAGATTTCAGTAAATCCATTAATTCGTCAAAAGCACGAGGGGTTTTATGCATTTCCTGCATATCTGATAGTACATTGTAAGTTCCATAGATATCGTGCGCATCCTCAGGTCGATCTTCAGGAATTTTATTTTCAAAAATGATATCAATCGCATCATTTACAGGGAATTTCGTTCCTTCTATATAATTCGAAAAATATGATTCATAGAAACAAAGCACAGGATTGTCATTGTCTGTACTTTTTCTGATAATCGGAGCAATATTAGAAAGCTCCTGATACAACGCAGTGAATAATAAAATTCGGTTTGGATCAAATTCATTTCCGGAAGCGCGTGCCGTTCCTACCAAACTTTCGAGACTCGCATTATGAGTATGCAACATCGCGCCGATAATTTTATCAATTTTTTCAAATTCATTTTCCAGTTTTAAGACTGGAGCTAATGCTTTCATTTCATCTCGCAGGATGTTTATAGCTTTTTCTCCATTCGACCTTATATATGCATCGATGCGTTCTTCAATTTCGGCTCGTGATAAGTAACGAGATTCTTTACTATTTTCTCGATTCGCCGTTTTCATGTTTTCCAAAAATTTACGAGCGGAAGACGGACAATACAGATCAGACATAAAAGGAATATCGGAGTCTAACGCTCCAATCCCTTTGCGAGGATATATTGTGTATGAACCGACAGAAACAGAACGTGTTTTGTTTGAAATAATGAAAATCTCTTTGTGTTTATTCGGTTTTAACTCAAAGGCGGTGCGGTCAGCTATAATTGCTCCCGGAAATAAAAGAGCCACAATTTCCCATATTCTGCGATGAATTATTTTGTCGAGATCATCCGTCATGTTTGACGTATAAAGCTTTCCAGTGATATTTCGAATTTGATTTCGTTGCACTAAACGTGAAACTTTATACGATACTGCTGTATCCGATAAAAAAACTTCCGGCAGATTTTCTACATTCATTATACTGCTCTCTTATTAAGCTAACTTGTAAGATATGCTAATTTTTGCGTTTTTAAAAGTACGTGAACCGCATATTTGCAAACTTTTGTTATTTTCAACTTTGTTTTTGCAAATTTTTGCTGTTTTAAAAAAGATAATTTACTGTCGTAGTATAACTCCAAGTTCAAAGTCATCAAATTGCTGAAATTAGATAGTAATATGCTCATAAAAACGACAAAAAAGCTCGAGTTACCCTAATCCAGCGGATTTTATCAATGTAATTTCCACCGCTCTTCAACAGATTTTTGGCTGTAGCTTTGTCCCGATGCTGTCCTCCCTCGAGCTAATTTTGTGCTGTCCCTGTTCATCCTCATCGATGTATGTGTCCCCATATATTCTCATTTTTATTTTTCCTTTCTCTCCCAATTTGTTTCTTATATAGCTCTGTCATTTTGTGTCGTAGTTCTGAGATTACAAAATCTCCATTTTTAAAGCTGCAATTTTCTGTCTGCGTCCGTCCAAACCTTTCCATGAAGTTAACCGTTTGTTTTTATTGGGTTTTTTTTATTGATAACATTCCTTGTGCATAATAGAAAAAGTGATTTGCGTCTACAAAAATTCGCGCGAAAAAACGTTGTTTAAACACAAAAAATCGTGCGTAAAATGCAATTTTGTGATATACATACATGTATATGAGGTGATTTTATGTATAGAAAAGCAATTAACGATCTTATGAAATGGAAAAACACGAAAAACCATATGCCGTTGATTATCAGAGGCGCACGTCAAGTTGGGAAAACATGGCTGATGAAGGAATTCGGTAAACAAGCGTATAAGAAGGTCGCCTATATTTCGTTCGATGATGCGCTAAGACTTGAAAGTCTTTTCAAGCAGGATATGAATATTAAAAGAATCATTGATGGTTTGAGTATTGAGGTTGGTTTTTCAATTACTCCTGAAGATACTTTGATAATTTTTGATGAGATTCAAGAAAATCCACTGGCGTTAACGTCACTCAAATATTTTTGCGAAAATGCGCCGGAGTACGACATTATTGCGGCAGGAAGTTTGCTCGGAGTAACTCATCATAAGGGAACGGGATTTCCGGTTGGGAAAGTTGAATATCTCAATTTGTACCCACTGAGTTTTCAGGAATTTCTTATAGCAGTTGATGAAAAACAATTGCTTGAAATAATCAAAAATAATAACTTTGAAATGCAAAAAATCTTTAAAGATAAAATTATCGATTTATTAAGGCGATATTATTATGTCGGAGGAATGCCGAAGGTTGTCAGTTCATATGCAGACAATAGAGATTATCAAGAGGTCAGAAAACTTCAAAACAATATTCTCAATGACTATGAAAATGATTTTTCAAAACATATGCCTCTTGAACAGGTAGAGCGAACTCGGTTGTTGTGGCAAGCGGTTCCTTCTCAGCTGATAAAGGAAAATAAAAAATGTGTTTACGGCAGAATTAAAGAAGGCGCACGCTCCAAAGATTTTGAAATTTCCTTAAATTGGCTTATTGATTCGGGATTGGTTCACAAAGTTTCCAGAGTAACGAACCCGAAAATGCCGTTGAAAGCTTATGAAGACGTTTCGGCTTACAAGTTATTTTTGTTGGATGTAGGGCTTCTAGGTGCTATGACAGAAATTGATGTCAGATCCTTGCTTGAAAATGATAAGCTATTTAACGATTACAACGGAGCGATAACAGAACAATATGTTTTGCAAGAATTTAAGACATTAGGAGATTTGCCTGTATTTTATTGGGCAAGTAACAGAGCTGAATTGGATTTCGTAATACAGTTAAGGAATGAAGTTATTCCTGTCGAAGCAAAGGCGACTATAAACCTTAAAGCCAAAAGTTTAAAAAGCTTCAGACAAAAGTATGAACCGAAAATCTCCATCAGAACTTCTCTGGCTGATTATGAAGAAAACAACGGGCTGTTTAATATCCCGCTTTACGATATTGGAAATGTTAAGCAAATATTCGCGCAATAATCGTTATCGATAATCGTAGCACATAAGAACTAAAAATCGCTATTTTCCGATGTTTCGATCGCTACAGTGACCATTTTTGGAATTTGATAATTTATTGAGAACAACGGGAAAGCGACTAAAAACTCTCTGCTGCAAGGTCGCGTAATAGGTATCGTCCGCTCCACCATTGTTTTATGTATCTGTTTTTGTCGTAGATGTCGCAGTGTTATGCGTTTTGGAGGGTAAAAACGCTTAATCATTCAGTTTTTGGTGTTAATTTGTGTGTTATAAATGCTCTACTTTTTCACGTTGAAAACTCTTATGGGATGGTGTACTTTTCTCTCTAGCAGTCCGGAGGAATCAGCGTCATGAAAAAAGAGTTTCAGAAAATTTGCGTATTAAAAGGTGGTATTTCCACTGAACGAGAGATTTCTTTGTTAAGCGGAGCTGGAATGGCAACAGCAGCTCGTTCGCTTGGATATGACGTAACAGAATTTGATTTTATCGGAGACGTCCCCGCATTATGTTCATTTCTCAAAGAGAACTCTCCTGATTGTATACTCAATGGTTTGCACGGAGCTGGCGGAGAAGACGGGAATGTTCAAGCTGTATTGAATTTTCTCAAGATTCCATATACTCATTCTGGTGTGACCGCGTCTTCTGTCGGTATGAACAAGCAGATTTCCGAAATGATTTTTAAGAATCATGGTATTAGAGTACCTCGTAGTCAGTTGTTTCAATGGGCAGATTTTCGCAAAAATCCTGATTTCCCTCTACCGTTTGTAATTAAGCCGGTCAATGGTGGTTCGTCGTGCGGCGTGTTTATTATTAAAGAAATTTCGGAACTGAATGATGTCAATTGGACTTACGGCGATACAGTTTATGTAACCGAATATATTCCGGGTCTTGAATTGAGCTCAGGTGTGTTAGATGGCAAAGCGCTTGGAGTTACTAACATAATCGTGAAAAACGGTTTTTATGATTACGAGAATAAATATACAGACGGGGGAGCGACTCACGAATTGCCGGCAAATATTCCGGCAGCAGCAAGAGAAGAAGCCGCAAGAATTGCGGAAAAAGCTCATGCGATTTTAAGCTGTAAAGGAGTTACTCGTACGGATTTCCGTTACAACGATGTCACGAACGAACTCTATGTTTTGGAAATCAATACTCAGCCGGGAATGAGTCCATTGTCGTTGGTACCGGAACAAGCAAAATATGTCGGAATATCATTTGAGCAACTCGTAGAAAGACTGATTGCAACAGCCGATTACGAAAGATTGTAAAAAGACGACGCTATTATGCGTCGTCTTGCAATTGGAAGTTTCTTAATCCCGAATGTCTACATGTGCTTTGCTCAGTCCCCTGCTGTTTACTATATCACGTAAACGTTTTAGCCCTGCGGGGGTAACTTTGCTATTGAAAAGAAAATTAAATACTTGTAATGAAGTGCTGGACTCTAGGCCCTCAGCAATAACTTCTGCACCGACGTCTGTTAACGCTGTGCCCGCAATAGTAATACCTTCCAGGTAGTGTGATGTTCTCAATAAATTTGTTATCAAACCAGCTTCTTCATCTGTTATCAACGGATTGTTGGGGGAATCATCATAAAACTGTTCGTTCTCAATTCCAAAACTGCGTACTCTTGCCCCAGGGGCGCAACAAGCCGCAAGTACAATCCTAATCGCTTCGGATGTTATATAACATTCATGGAAAGATAAAGACGTTATACTTCCATTAGAGATTTGTTCTGCTATTGCTTGTGCCGCTTCTTCGCCAATAGTCGTACCGGAAAAAATTATCCCATTAATGCCTTGAGCTACGGCTTGTTGCCACTTAACAGTGAAATTCTCTTTTGATAGCTCTCCTTCTCTTACCTGAAGGTTATTTTCTAGCCTGGAGTATTCAACCCGCGAGTTATTATTAGTATCATATGCGCTTCCCATTGCGATATCAGCACCAAGTAACATAGATAAGGCTGCCATAGTCGCTGCAGCTAAGCGTGTTTTATAGTTTTGTGTCATCTTCGTTCTCCCTATATTAGTAACTATAATTTTGTCATTATAACTTACCCACAACACTCCAAATCAAAAATTCTTTGTC
>JAILGW010000114.1 GCA_024696365.1 Alphaproteobacteria bacterium
AGCTGTAGTATGCCAGACAATATACGTCTATTATAAAAACGATGAACGCCCAAACCGCCAAAAAATATGCATAACAATAAGGTAGTCAGCCATTGTTTGGATATTCCATTGATACACCCCCCCTTTTCAACAGCACATCCGCAATAAACACAAACAACTGCGTCGTCTCTGATTTCTTTTCCGCACTTACTGCAATACATGTTACCTCCTACTCTGAATATTTTAACTGTCTGACTGTATTTTCAACTTCTTTTAGATTAGTAATACTTTTTTCCTGTGTTTCCAAGTCTTTAAATTTACGAGCAGAAACGAGCACTCGTGTTTCAAGACTCGCGACAGTTTGATTGTAGCTTGCAACAGCCGAACCAATATTTCTTCCCAAATCCGATATATGCTTAGACATATCCGCCAGACGCTTATACAATTCCTGCCCCAACTCAATAATTTTCTTAGCATCTTTTGTAAGATTCTCGTTACGCCATCCGAGAGCAATTGTGCGCAACAACGCAACCAAACTCACCGGGGTTGAAATAACAACTTTTTTCTGTAACGCAAATTCAGTCAACTCAGGATCTTGTTCCGCCGCTACAGAGAAAAACACTTCTCCCGGAAGAAACATCACGACAAACTCTGGACTATGCTCAAATTGCGCCCAATATTTTTTATCAGCCAACGCAAGGACATGTTTTCTTATCTGCTGCACATGCTTATTTAACAACTCTTTTTTCTGCCGTTCGTCCTTGGTGTTTAACGCCTCCAAATACGCAGACAGCGGAGCTTTCGAATCTACAACTATGTTTTTTCCCTCGGGAAAATAAATCACCATATCTGGTCTGATATTGGTATCTTCATTAGAAGCTGACACTTGTTCTTCAAAATCACAATGCTCTGTCATGCCTGCAATTTCAACGACACGTCTCAACTGCATTTCTCCCCACAGACCACGCATTGCCGGATTTTTCAAAGCCGCCACCAAATGACCTGTCTCCGTTTTCAGAGAATTTTGCGTTTCTATCAAATCTTTGACCTGCTGTTTCAAAGCTTCATATGCCCCTACCCTCGACTTCTCCAACTCTCCGAGTTTGTTATCAACCTCAGTTAATGCCGTTTTAATCGGAGTCACCAACTCACCGACAGATTTCGTACTCACCGCAATATCAGACTTGGCCTTTTCTTGCAGCTGCTCAAACACGGATTTCGCTAAAGCGATAAAAGACTGATTATTTTTCGAAAGAGCATCTGAACTGAGAGCCTTGAAAGTGTCTGTCAATTTCTGCTCTGCACTTTCCAGCAGTTTTATTTTTTCCGCAAGATTTTTCTTTTCCTGCTCTAAATTTGTCGCCAGCAATACCCTGTCTTTTTCCAACATCAAACATTTGTCGGACAGCTCGGTATACTTTTTCTCGATTTCTTCCAAATACGAACAACGTTCCGTAAGCTTAGCCCTTTCCAATTCCGCCACATTAAACAGCTCTTCTTTTTGTCTGAGCATTTCCTCGCAATTTCGCAATTTAGAATGTTGAGAAAAAGCAACTCCGCCTATACACACAACAACAACCAGAACAGACACACATATTAATAATTCCATTTATTCTGCCCCTGATATTGCTGCCGTAATCCGCTTCACAATTTCTTGTGATTTTGTCTCATTTTCGCCCTCTGCAGTAATACGAATCAGAGGTTCTGTCCCCGAAGGTCTTACAATTAATTTTCCGATACCCGCAAGCTCTTGTTCACATTCCTTTATTACTCTCTGAACATTTGCATCTGTTATTATACCTTTGTCCTTTACTCTGACGTTATTGCTAACGGTCGGACACAACTCAAAAACATTGCAAAATTCACTGCATTTTTTCTCGGACTGAATCAGCATCTCAATGATTTTCAATCCCGAAAATAGTCCGTCTCCCGTCAATGAATGAGATTTGATGATTATGTGTCCGGAAGGCTCACCTCCGAAACGTGCATCTGAGTTGTTCTGCATATACTCTGAAATATACCTATCGCCAACTGCTGTTTTAATCAGTTTTATTCCACGCGACTGCAGATATTTTTCAAGTCCGTAATTAGCCATAATCGTCGACACAATTTCCCGACAACCTTCTGTCTGAGACAATATCGCCAGAATCTGATTGCCATCTACAATATGCCCTGTTTCATCGGCCAGAATTACCCTGTCTCCGTCCCCATCAAACGCTATTCCCATGTCGGCATGATGTGTTACAACAGCTGCACTCAACGTATTCGGATGAGTCACTCCGCAATTATCATTTATGTTTGTTCCATTAGGCTTATCGTACAAAGGCACGACATCAAAACCGAAATCACTGAACACTTTCGGCGCGATTTTCGAAAGCGCTCCGTTTGATGAATCCACAACTATTTTCAATTTTGTATTTTTAAAATGAAATGATTTTTTTATCTCATTGATGTAGAGGTCAACAGCGTTGTCATTGGCTCGAATTGTCCCGACTTTTTCATGTGTAGGAGTTTTTAGAGGCGCTTGTTCAGCCATAAGTTCTTCAAGCTCTGCTTCTTCCTCGTCTTTTAACTTCAAACCGAATTTATTGAACAATTTTATTCCGTTATCGTAAAACGGATTGTGAGACGCAGATATAACAATTCCCATATGTGCCTTCAATTTAGAAACAAGAACGGAAACTGCCGGTGTCGGTATAACGCCAAGCAACTGCACATCTACCCCTAAAGATGCAAACGATGCAGCCAGCGCATGTTCAAAAATATCTCCGGAAATACGAGTATCTTTTCCGATAATAACCAAATGTTTTTTATTATCCGCATTACAGAACTTCGCGACTACAGCTTTCGCCAATTGCTCGCACACATCAATTGTTATCGGATATCCATTTGCTACACCGCGGATACCATCTGTTCCGAATAATTTACGCATAAAAACCTCACATTTTTCGGTATTATAGCTAATCGAAAACGATAGTAACAGTGTTACGAAATTTTCATTTGATAAGGTATTTCGACAATTACACGAGTTTGCTCACTCTTTTGGCGACGATAGAGAAGTGCTGTTTTGAAAATAGTTGCCGTTTGATTGTGTAATATGTTGTGCCAGAATTTTCCTGTCACGAAGCTCGGCATTACGACAATTGCTTTGCCCCTTTCCGGCTCTCTATCATCCTGTTCAAACAGAAAATCTAAAAACGGATTAACAACTGAACGATACGGTGAATCTAATATAACGAGAGGGATATTGAAATTAAGAGAACGCCACGCAAGCTTTAATCTTTCTGTCTCTTTTGAACTGACATTAACAATCACTGCAACCGCGTCATCCGACAAAGACGCAGCGAATCTCAACGCCGCCAATGTCCCCTTATGCACGCGTGAAATCGGCACAACCACTTTCGGTTTTGTCGCTTTTAGTGGTTTTAATAAGTCGCCAAGTCCGCCTCTTTTTATATCCAGCTCATTGTTCGCGCTTAAATATCTGCGATTGACTGTTCTGAAACCGTAAAATAGCAACGGCACTAAAATTGTTACGATCCACGCCCCATGCAAAAATTTGCTTTCCAAAATAATGACGAAAGTGACCAAAGTCGCCAACGCTCCTAATGCATTTATCGCTGCTTTTATATGCCAATTTACTCCGCGCTTTTTCAGCCAATGCACTACCATGCCGCCTTGCGATAGTGTGTAAGAGAGATACACTCCAATAGCATACAGAGGAATCAACGCATGCGAATCGCCTTTGAATGTGATAATTAGCAACATCGCAATAAATCCCAGCATGATAATGCCGTTTGAGAACGCCAATCTATCACCTAAGTTTGCAAATCTCGTCGGAATATATTTTTGCTTCGCTAATATACTTGCAAGTCTAGGAAAACTCGCGAAAGAGGTATTCACTGCTAAAAACAAAATACACGTCGTTGCCAACTGTGACATGTAATACCAGAACCCTGTGCCGAAAACATGTCTAGCAATTTGTGACACAACCGTCTCAGAACTGTTCGGAATAATGGAATACTTATCAGCTAAAAATGAAATTCCCATAAATAACACTGACAGAATTACCCCCATCGAGACAAGTGCTATTCGCGCATTTTTATACTGCGGTTCTTTGAACGCGGTTACCCCACAAGCTATCGTTTCCATACCGGTTAAAGCGCAGCATCCAGCCGCAAACGCTCTGAGCAGAACGATGAAAAGCATACCATCCGTAACTTTATTCATCCCTTTCGCGACAGTTTCAGATACTTCAGGAGACGCTGGAATAAATATTCCTCCGACAACCATAATCAGCATTAATCCGATAAATCCATAAGTCGGTATAGAAAATACCGTCGCAGATTCCTGCGCACCACGCAAATTCATTACGACTATAATTAACAAAGCGATTAAACAAATTGAAACACGATATGGTGCCAACACCGGAATTGCAGATATAATTGCGCTTGTTCCCGCAGATAATCCCACAGCTGAGGTCAATGTGTAATCAACTAACAACGCCGAAGACGCTATCAATCCGAAAAATTCACCGAGATTTTCAAACGCAACGGCAAACGCACCGCCTCCGTTTGGATACGCCTCTAATGTCTGCCAATACGAAACGGAAATTACCGCTAATAATCCGATAATAACTCCCGTTACTGACACTGAAAACGAATACGCCAGAACAACGCCCAATGCCAACAAAATTTCTTCCGTTGCGTATGCCACAGATGAAATCACGTCAGATGAAAAAACAGCTAACGCTTTTACTTTTGTCAGCCGCTCAGATGCCAAATTTTCTGTTTTTAACGGATCGCCGAAAATAAGATTAGCTATTCTCATTCTGTAACTTTTTTAGTTCGTTCAATTCCGCCTGCACATCCATGCGTTTTTGAACTTCTGCGTTATTTGACTGGATAAGCTCTAAAACTCTTTTACGAAGAGATTTTATTTCACTGAGCATTACTTCCATATAGTTTCGTGCGGACGCGACAAAACGTGCATCCGCTTTATTTTGATCTCCGCTGTTATAATCGAACAAAGCAATCGGATTGCTTCCCGTTCCCGGAACGACCCACGCTGTATCCACGCCGTCATCCTCTACAACATTCCACGGAGAAAGACTTGCCTTACTCAAATTTTCTTCCAGAAAATTAATATCTTCCGGAGTTAAAACTTCTTTCATCAACTATGCGTTCTCTTTTTCCGCGACAGTCTGCTGTTGTGCCTCGTCCTCAGACTTTGCAACATTTAACTTTACAGCTACGGACACTTCAGGATGCAAGTCAACAGATACTTCATAAATACCCAACTCTTTAATTGGCATTCCGAGATTGACTTGTCCCGCCGTAACGGTATACCCGGCTTCTTTGATCGCCATTGCGACATCTCTGCCTGTCACAGAACCGTACAAATGACCTTTTTCACTGGCTTGACGAATCAAAACAACAGAAAGACCTTTCATCTTCTCAGCGATTTTCTCGGCTTGAGCTCTTGTTTCGGCATTAGCCGCCTCAATGGATGCTTTCTGCTCTTCGAAATATTTCATATTTCCTTTTGTCGCTCTTAACGCGATTTTTTTCGGCAACAAATAATTTCTTGCAAAGCCCGGTTTTACATTTACAACATCACCGATGTAACCCAATTTCGCAACTCTTTGCAACAAAATAACTTTTACGTGCTCCATAATTCCTCTCAACATAAAAACGCTTTTTCGAACGTTAATCCGAAAACACAGGGCATAATATATAGGAGATAAACGAATATTGCAATAAACTGTCAGTCAAAAACAACCAGTGAATTACTTCTTCGTAAATATACAAATACCATGCACTTCCGTTAATTTTGTTAAACCACTATGCTCTAATATTGACATCTTAGAAGGCGAGCTTCCTCTAGAACAAATCACTATATCCAAAGGCTTTTCTTGAGGTAATTCTCGCACCCTCGTTATTTTCACCGGCTGTCGAATATGAAACTGCAAAAACTGCTGAACCAACTCAGTTTCTCTTTCATCTTTTGTCGTATCACGCTCAAACAGCCAATATATATTGCCTCGCTTATTTAAATAATCAGCTACGATATTCCTGAAATCTATATCGGATTTACGATGTTCTAGTGCGAATTTTACATCCGCAACTTGTAGCGGAATATTATGCCAAGCAATCGCCATTACCACGACAAGTGGCATCAAAAATGTTTTATCCTTGATAAATAAAGCAAAAGCGGGAACACACAAAACCACTGACGGAAAAACGTAATAAGCAGTCGTAAGTTTTAGCAAAGGAAATGCACATGCATGAACTACACTCGCGAATAAAGCCGCATCCCAAAGAATCTGTGATCTATCTTTACAAATTATGAACTTATAAGCACGTATAGCGCCAAGAACCAATATTAAAATAACTATTGGTTCATGAGTCAACCAGGAACAAATACTCTCGACATTAACTTGAACACTGGCATACGGATTATCAATATGCTTAACGAAAAAACGGCGAATGAAATATATACAAAGAAAGATAAACGTATTGAACAAAAGAGCGTAATGGAATACTTTTTCTTTCTTTTTCAGATGGCATTCGAAAATCAACTCAGTCAAAGCAATTATAGTAGAAATTATGAAAAAGGTTTCCTTTATATAGGTCGCTAGCACGAGTATAAGGAACATTAATACATAACCAAACGAAGAATCTGACTTCCTCTGATTATAATATCCGAGCAAAAACAGTGCGATTATGAGAAACTCCAACCGCTCTGAAAATATGCAATACATTTGAATTTGCATAAATCCCTCAGCACTTCCAAGTAATATTGTGCCAAATAAAGCCGCTCTGTACGACGAAATTCGTTTTAATAATTCGAACATCGTTACCACAGCAATTATCAGAGTTACACAATTGAATGCAAAATGTACTGACACAGGAATTCCATGTGGAAACATCGGCAGTAGTATCGAGTAATCTGCAAAAGCCAACGGATAAAAACGTCCGCCCCAAGCTCCGCCATGAGCAAATGTTCCTTGAGCTGTCTTTTGAAAAAACTGGTAATCATCGATACCATTGCACAACGTCCAGTTTGCATCGCTCATAATGTAAAAACAGCAAACCGCCAACCATAAAGACAGTAAGCCCCAACAAAACCACTTATTGTTCAAAAGCTTATTCATCATTTACCATTTTTTTCTTGCTAAGCGCCAATATCATTCCAACTGCAACACTTATCGCTATCATGGATGAACCACCGTAACTGATAAACGGCAACGTCATTCCTTTTGTCGGGATAATGCACAACGCAGACGCCATATTTATGAAAGATTGCAATCCGAACTGAGCAAGCAATCCAGCTGATGCAATTATTTTAAATAAGTTGTGTTCCTTTAATAGCTTTAACATGCCGTATATAACGACAAAAGCGATTAATGCGACTACAATAGCACAAACAAAGAAACCGAATTCCTCGCCAAGAACTGCGAATACGAAATCTGCATGAGCATCGGGAAGATGTTTTTTTACAATTCCTTCTCCAGGTCCGACACCAAATAATCCTCCGTTGGTAAATGCCTCTAATGAACGATTAATTTGATAATGGTCGCCAACAGCTGGATCTAAAAATTTATCCATTCTAGCTGTAACGTGAGGTAAAAACATATATGCCAGTAATAACCCACTGATACCCGCGACAACCGCAACAATAACAAAAATTACCGGCAAACCGTTTAAAAATAGCTGACCAAACCAAACCGCCGTAGTAACAACTGCCATTCCTATATCAGGTTGCAGAACAAGAATGCCATCAAAAATTAGCAAAAAGAAAGCTGCAATATATTTCCCACGAAATTCAGAATATTTCTGTTGTTCTGCGAACATCCAGGCCGTTATCACCGCCAAGGCAGGCTTTGCAAATTCTGAGGGCTGAACAGAAAAGCCACAAAACGAAATCCAACGCCTCGCTCCTTTTATTTCTGCTCCGAAAAATATGGTGAGGAACGAAAGAAAAACTGATATGCCGAACAAAACCAAAGCGAACTTTTTTAAATTGCTTTGAGTTAACGTTGAAACCGCAAAAATTACGAGCAATGAAGGTATGATATAAAGCAAGTGCCGCTTTAGAAAATAGAATTTTTCTATTCCGATTCTGTCTGCAACCATCGGCGTAGCTGCCATCGCCATCAAAATTCCGAAAGCAATCATTACAATAAAAGCAAACAGCAACGCTCTGTCTACCGTCCACCACCATTGGCTAAAAGTACCGTTATCTGCACGAGAAAAACTTACCATGATTTAACTTTTCAAATTCATAACAAATTGACGGAATTTATCGCCCCGCTCTTCAAAATCTTTAAACTGATCGAAGCTAGCACAAGCTGGAGACAATAAAACTATATCTGCGCCTAATTCTTCCGCCTTTTTCGAAGACGCTAAAACTGCTTTATCTAACGTTCCCGAAATCTCATTAGCAACACCGTTTGCAGTCAACAACTTCGACCATGCTTCAGCCGCTTCTCCTATCAAATATGCAAAACGAATTTTCTTGAAATATTTTATCAAGCTCTCTATGCCGTCTTCCTTTGGACGTCCACCCAAAATCCAAATTACATTATCGAAACGTTTTAATGCCTGCTCAACTGAATCTGCGTTTGTCGCTTTGCTATCGTTGACGTATTTTACTCTATTAATTTCGGCGATCAATTCCTGGCGATGCGTGAGCCCTTTAAATGTATGCAATCGCGAAAGAAATGCCTCCTTTGAAACACCGTTTGCAACACACGCCGCATAAGCTGCAGCAATATTTTGATAATTATGATTACCGGAAAAAGATTCGATTTTTTCACAAATTACTTCCCGTTGCCCGAATCTGTCATCGATTAGTTTATCGTTTTCCCAACCTATGCCACCTTGCGGAACGATATTCCCAGAAATTGAAATAACATCTGGACAACCTATACCTTTCAAAAATTCATATATCTTTTCACAATGACTATCATCAACGCCGATTATCGCGTGAGACTTCTCACTGAAATTCATAAAAATCTTTTGTTTTGCGGTTATGTATCCCGTCATTCCGCCATGGCGCGTTAAATGGTCAGGTGTAATATTCAACAGAATCGCAGTATCTAACCCCAAAATATTACTTGCCTCTAATTGATAAGATGAAAGCTCAAAAACGTAATATTCACTGTTCTCAGGTAAAGACAAAATCGGACAACCAATATTTCCGCCGACAGAAGTTTCTCCGACTGCTTCAAAAATATGACCAATCAACGCCGTCGTTGTCGATTTTCCGTTCGTCCCAGTAATGCATATATTTTTCCGATTAACATGCTGAAGAAACAAATCCAAATCGCTCAGAACGGGAATAGCACACCGTTGAGCGATATCCACTATCGGGTGCTTATGCGGCCACTGCAAATGTATTCCCGGACTTACAACCAGCGCATCAAGTTTCTTTACACTTTCGATATCGTTATCGAGCTTATCATCGTAAACAGAAACCTCAGCGCCACTGAATTTTAAAGCATCAACTGCGGACTTTCCCGTCTTTCCGAGTCCTAAAACACCAACACGCTTGTTTTTATAAAAGTCTAATCTAATCATCTTATTTTTAACGTTGCTAATCCGATTAAAGCAAAAACAAAAGAAATAATCCAAAATCTTATGACGACGGTAGATTCCGCCCAGCCTTTCTTTTCAAAATGGTGGTGAATCGGAGCCATTAAGAAAATCCTTTTTCCCGTCATTCGGAAATACGCAACTTGAATCATAACGGAACACGCTTCTATAACAAACAAACCGCCGATAATCGCGAGCACAAATTCGTGCTTAACTATAACACTTAATCCGCCAAGCGCTCCACCTATTGCCAACGATCCTGTGTCGCCCATAAATATCTTCGCCGGAGGTGCGTTGTACCACAAAAATCCCAAACACGCGCCAATCAACGCGCCACAGAATACGCTCAATTCCCCAACTGTCGGAATGTAAGCAATCTGCAAATAATTTGCGAAAACGACGTGTCCGACGATGTAACTAATGATACCAAAACACAATGTCACTAACATCGACGGAAAAGTCGCCAGTCCATCAAGACCGTCCGTAAGATTTACGGCGTTCGAACTGCCGACTATAACCAACGTTGTAAACGCCAATAAAAACGGCGTGTTATTTATCACAAAATTCTTGAAAAAAGGAAACGTCAAGCAACCCGCAATATTTGGTGCGCGCAAAGTCTCAACTGCATATGAAAAAATCAATGCAAAAATAATTTGGAAAAACAACTTTTGCTTACCCGAAATTCCTTTGGAATTTTTATATCTTATTTTTTTCAAGTCATCACAAAAACCGAGCATAGAATATGCAAACGTCAAAGCGATGAGCAATAACAAATAGCCGTTATAAACATCTCCCCAAAGTAAAGAAGAAACTATCGTTCCTGCTATAATAACCGCTCCGCCCATGGTCGGTGTACCTTGTTTTTGTAAAATATGAGATGCAGGGCCATCATCACGAATCGGCTGAGAATATTTAAAATGCCGAATGAAAGTTGGGTACAAAAGAAAGCTTATCACCAACGATGTCAACAATGCGCACATCGTTCTGAAAGTTACATACCGAAGTAAATTCATTCCCGACACAAAATTAAAATACGGAAATATAAAAT
>JAILGW010000117.1 GCA_024696365.1 Alphaproteobacteria bacterium
TAACCTCGTCCATACGTGATCCGGTTTCGACAAGTGCTGTCCCGATAATCGTTAGAGAACCACCCTCCTCTATATTTCTGGCCGCACCGAAAATTCTCTTCGGACGTTGCAAAGCATTTGCGTCAACACCACCGGTAAGAACTTTTCCCGACGATGGACAGACAGTGTTGTAAGCCCTAGCCAGACGAGTAATAGAATCGAGCAAAATTACAACATCTTTTTTGTGTTCGACTAACCTTTTTGCCTTCTCGATAACCATTTCTGCTACCTGAACGTGGCGAGTTGGGACTTCATCAAAAGTCGAACTTACGACCTCTCCATCAACTGAACGACGCATGTCTGTAACTTCTTCTGGACGTTCATCAATCAGCAAAACTATCAAATAAATATCGGGAGAATTTGTCGTAATCGCACGTGCAATATTCTGCAACATAACTGTTTTTCCCGTTCGTGGAGGCGCGACAATAAGAGCACGCTGTCCTTTCCCGAGCGGAGATATAATTTCAATAACACGAGTTGTCAGATCTTTTTCTGCAGGATTCAAAAATTCCAACTGCAATTTGGAATCAGGATACAATGGAGTCAAATCATCAAAATTTATACGATGACGTACTTTTTCTAAAACATCGCCGTTTACCAAATTTATGCGTGATAAAGCGAAATACCTTTCGCCTTCCTTTGGTGCTCGAATTCCCCCTTCTAGGGTATCACCTGTCTTCAAACTATATTTTCTAATTTGAGATGGAGAGACATAAATATCATCTGACCCCGCCATATAGTTAGCTTCAGGAGATCTCAAGAATCCAAAACCATCCTGCAAAACTTCTAGTACCCCCTCGCCTACTATCTCGACTTCGTTTTCTGTCAGTTTTTTCAAAATTGCGAACATTAAATCCTGACGCTTTAATGCAGAGGCATTTTCCAACTCTAAACTTTCGGCAAACGCCAGCAACTCAGAAGGACTTTTGGTTTTTAATTCTTTAAGACGCATTTTATCTCTGTTACTTTTTTTAAACGATATCCAACAACAACTTAAGATTTCTCGCTTCTAATCACACACGCTGAATTTTCCAACTTTATTAATGAAAAGAGAGCGATGGTGCCCAGAGCCGGAATCGAACCAGCGACACGAGGATTTTCAGTCCTCTGCTCTACCGACTGAGCTATCTGGGCATCCCTTTTCATATAAATTAATTTCCGTCGATTGTCCAGCACTATTTTCATTATTTTTTTCGTCCGTGACTTTTTCCGGGACAAAGTACACCTCTGAAAACCATCTGTTTAAATCAACGTTTTTACAACGCATTGAACAAAATGGGTAGAACTCAGATTTTTCAAACTGTTGACCGCAAATAACACACTTTTTCATTTCTTTTCTCATTAATAAACTTCAAGGAAAATCAATTCCACCTTTGGAAAACGGATTGCAACGCAGTAATCTCCATACCGTTTTTGCAATTCCTACCATCACTCCATATTTTTCTATCGCCATAATCGAATACTCGGAGCATGTCGGATAAAATTTACATTGCGTTTTCAGATGAGGCGAAACTACCTTTTTATAACTTTTCAACAAACGAATTAAGAATGCGCGCATTGTGCCGACATTTTTTTCTGTAAAAATGCAATAGCCTGATTTCCTTCGGACACAAGTGAATTCCAATCTGCAGAAGCGGTATTCCTTCGAGCAATAAACACATAATCTGCGATAATGCCCTCAGCATCGCTCAACACAATATCAGCCAAAGCCCGCATACGCCGTTTACATCTATTGCGCACTACAGCATTGCCAACTTTTTTAGAAGCGGTGAAACCAATTCTGATTTTTCCTGACTGATTAGCTTTACACTGAACAACAATCAATCCGGATTTAAAGTAAAACCCGGATTGTGCTATATCTAAAAATTCTTTTCTTTTGCGAATTCTGCAATTCTTCTTCACGAACAACTACGCAGATAAACGTGCGCGACCTTTTGCTCTTCTAGCCTTCAATACTTGACCACCAGCAGCGGTTCTTGCCCTAAAACCATGCCTGCGCTTGCGAATTATCTTGCTCGGATTATAAGTAGGCTTAGCCATTTTTCCTCTGATTCTTTAAACAACACTGCCAGTTTACTCATTTCCGAACAAAAGTCAATCGCAGAATTATCCTTCTCAATTAATTGTCTTCTATTTCTAGACCTATTGCTTCATATCCAAAATTAGTGTGATGCATCAGGACTTTTATTTTCGCACCATGTTCTATTGTTTCTAACTGATACCGTCTAAGCAAATTGGAATGAATAAATACATCTTCACCAGAATCAAGCTGAGCAAACCCAAAACCTTTTGATGGATTAAACCACTTCATTGTTACATACGCTTCCCGCGGCCCATCATCATCTACATCATACTTATTTGCTTCAACGATCTTTATAATTTTTGTAACCTGAAATCCCTTACCAACTCTCGTGATATTGCAAAGTATGATGTCGCCGTTATTTAGTCTCTTTATTCCCGACTGCGCCATCACTGAAAAATGCAGGAAGATGTCTTCTGGAATGTCTTCCGCTTCAATAAAACCATACCCCTTGAACTGGTTAAACCACTTAACTCGTCCCAACACCTTTATTAACACATTTTCATTTTCCATTTGCATTACCTACTACCTCTAATGTTTTGATAGTAACGCGAAAGTTTTTATATAAAGTTAATTTATGATATTTTTTTCACATAATTTGGAGCGATAACTCTTTGTTTTTATTGAGTTCACAAAATTATGCATTTTATTTTATTAGTTTGCGGACATTTTTATTGTTTTCAATCGACACTAAAATCCCATTTGCCGAAAGTTGTTCCATTAAAAGATTTGTATCTTCGGAATGTTGAAGCGTAAAAATCCTGTCAAATGGTGCCCCTGCGGGATAACCGTTCGTTTCACTGCCTTGTACAAAGGTTATATTACTTTCAGAAAACCGAGCCTGAACATCTGCTAGGTTATCTGCATTCTTATCTAAAACTGTTATACGAGCCCTCAAAAATTTAAAAAGTGCAATTGTATAACTGTTTGCTCCAATATTCAGCAATTTGCATCCGTCAAATATTTCAAGAAATTCGATTGATTGAGCAAGGGCGAATGGAGTCGGAAGGAAAAAACCGTTCTCATTTTTCAATTCACAGTCTGCGTAAGCAAAAGCTCTCAAATTTTCAGGCAAAAAACCTTCTTTATCAACAGAGCAAAACGCATTTAACACCGCTTCATCGGAAATTCCCTGCTGTTCCAATTGAAGTTTTACCATATTAATGCGTTGTGAAACCAAATCATACATGCTATTATCATAGCCGTTGTTGACCTGATACGTCAACTACAGGTCT
>JAILGW010000040.1 GCA_024696365.1 Alphaproteobacteria bacterium
TGTAAACCGTTTATCTTAGCTTCGGAAGTTTAACCTTTTGTTAAAGAAAATCTGAAGCTGAGAGTATATTACGTCCCAATTTGAAATTTTGATAGTTCACTTGCACCGCAGTCGCAGGATTCCCAGAAACACTCGAGTTCATTCGGTTTCCGTTTTAATTCATAACTTGTACACTTTTATCTTAAATTCTGGACTTATTCAAAAATAAGTTATAACCTGTCTGCGTCTTTATAATGAAGAGGAGAAAATATGAGACGTTATCGCAGTGGAAAGATTGTTTCTACGATAGGTCCTGCAAGCTGCAGTCCTGAAAATTTAGAGCGTTTATTTCTGAATGGAGTTGACGTATTCAGATTGAATTTTTCACACGGTTCCCACGAAGGACATGCTCAGGTTTATGATGCAATCAGGGCTATTGGTAAAAAACATCACTGCTATCCGACGATTTTAGCGGATATGCAAGGACCAAAATTAAGAGTCGGAACATTTGAAAACGATAAAATCATTCTCGAAAGCGGGGATATTTTCAGATTTGACCTAGATCCTACACCGGGTAATACGCAGCGTGTAAACCTGCCTCATCCTGAGATTCTTGAAGCCTTGCAAGTCGGAACAACATTGCTACTTGATGACGGAAAGTTAAGATTTGAAGTTTTATCTTGCAGACCTGATTACGCAGAAGTGAAGGTACTCGTCGGCGGTCCTCTTTCCAACAGAAAAGGCGTCAATGTTCCTCACGTCATGCTACCTATTCCAGCATTGACTGAAAAGGACAGAAAAGATTTGGATTTTGCTTTGAAGTTAGGCGTTGATTGGGTCGCCTTATCATTCGTGCAAAGCGTAAAAGACGTAGAGCAAGCTAAGCAAATCATCAATGGCAGAGCCGGCGTCGTTTCGAAATTAGAGAAGCCTCTCGCGATTAAAGCGTTAGAGCCAATCGTCGAAATTTCAGATGCGATTATGGTTGCTCGTGGAGATTTAGGCGTAGAAATGGATCCGGAAGAAGTTCCAAGTATTCAACGTCGTATTATCAACACATGCCACAGAATGGGACGTCCTGTTATCGTTGCAACGCAAATGCTTGAGTCAATGATTACAGCTCCAAGCCCAACTCGCGCGGAAGTATCCGATGTTGCTACAGCAGTTTACAGCGGTGCGGATGCGACAATGTTGTCGGCAGAATCTGCTTCAGGACAATATCCGTTTGAAGCCGTCAGTATGATGAGCAGAGTAATTAAGAAAACAGAGTCCGATCCTTACTGTGTCAGACGTTTGGAAAACGATACACAATTACCACATAAGACTGTAATCGACGCGATTTGCGCCGCAGCAAAAGATGCAGCAGAGTTCTCCAGTGCTTCTGCTATAGTTTTGTTCACAGATTCATTTGAGACGGTCGTAAGGTGCAGCAGAATGCGTCCGACCTGCCCTATCGTGTTAATCACAGAGTCTGAAGTCCTCGCGCGTAAAGCTGGATTGTGCAACGGAGTGCATTCAATTTGCAACAAGAAAGAGTTTTCAGTCGACGCAATGTGCAAGACCGCGAAAGTACTCACGGCAGAGCATCAGTTCGCGAACGTCGGAGATAATATAGCCGTACTCAATGATATATCCGAACGTTCGGTAACTATTTGTAAACTATAATTTTCTCTTAAAAGCTACCCTACCAACATGATAGGGTAGTTTTTTTGTGTCATTGTTTATAGATTGACGTCTTCATCACATGGATCACACAGCTTCAAGTTATCTTCCGGTATTTCGTGAAAATGCTCGGCTGGTTTTTGTCGATGTGCTGCCTTTTTTCTCGGGCGCTTGTCGCTTGTCCGCTGTGGTATAGAATTTTCCCCATCATGAATAACCTCTATTCCATCAGGAGTTTTTCTTATTTTAGTGATTTTTCCATTATCATCGTAAATCCACTCTTCAACATCCCCAACCTTTGAATAACTGCGCGAAGTTCTGTAGAAATTCACATCGCTATTCTTGTTTTTATTGTATTTCTTTTGCAATTGTTTTTGCTTGTGATTACGACGATTTCTTTTCGATTTTACGTTATCAAATGGCATTCTGAACTCAGGCATACCAAAATCATTATTTTCGAAATCAAAAAGTTGATTTCTACTATTGCATCCGAGTTCGTGCCTTGAAAATTCCGGAAAATCGAACATCTCATTGTGGTCATCGAACATATCAAATTCCTTTAATAACATTCTCCAAGGATTTTCTCTATGTCTCTTGAACCGTCTATTCCATCCATCTCGCTCTGCATCTTTACGTTCAATCGCATAATTTCTTCTTTTCTCTTTTAACTTATCAAGTTGGTTGCAACATGCGTCGAATTTTTCAAACCAATTTATTGTTCCATATATGAATTCAGTTCCTCGACAGAATGACTTTATTATCCTAATTAAGCTATTGTTATTTCTATATTCTCCCTCATAATTGCCATAAAAAGTCGCAGTTTCAAACGTCTTGATACACTTTCTATCCAAATGCGAGGTAAAAACCTCTCTGTTATTAACATCATAATTCAGAATTAATGCTTCAATTATGCCATCTTGATTTACATATATCCGCGCTTGCGTCGGACATTCTCCGTTTATCATAAATCCATCTGTTCTAATGGAAATTTCTTTATAGCCGTCGATATTACCATATTCGGCTTTTCCATCATTCTGTTTCAAAATGAGCTCCGGCGAAACATCATTTATATCGGCATTACCTACACAAATACCAAAAGGACACGTATCAGCCATTACGTTAAAACAACTCAAACAAACGCTGATAACAGCTAACTTTTTCAACATGTTGTATCTCCGTATTTTAATTCTCTTAATATTCTATAGCGATTTGGTTAACAAAAATATAAGAAAACAAAAGCATACTTAAATTTTACAAATTCAACTAACAAAGATAATCCCCATTTATTCTTTTTTAATTTTATTTGCGTATATTTTTTCCGTATTTTTTGAGATATTTTATAGTTGTTATGTTTGGAGCATATTATGATCGATAATTCCGGTAATGATTATTCTGCTTTTTTGAAAGGACTGGATTTATTCCAATTCGCAGTGTTAAACCCACAAATCGCTATGCTGTCATTTTTAAAAGTCGGACAACAACTGGCATCTCAGCCGAAAAAAATAGAAGACGCCCAGCAAGATTTACTCAATCGTTTACTGGAATTGCAAAAATCATTTGTCAAAGAAATGTGCAACAAAGATGATGATTGTATCGACCTGAAATATAACAACAAGAATGAAAAATTCGAAGAGGATGCGTTTGAAAACAACCCGATGATGCTGTTCGCCCGTAAATTTCACGAAACGACCTCTCAATGGTTGCTTGATACTATAGATAGTATGGAGAATATTGATCCGAAATTACTTCATAGCGCGCGCTTTTTCACTAAACAATATATAGATATGATGTCTCCGGATAATTTTCCGTTTTTGAATCCGCATGTGTTGAAAGAAACTCTTGATACTCAGGGAGAGAATTTCAAAAAAGGATTTGAGATGTTCATGGAAGATATAAAAAACGGCGCTATATCTACTAATGACAGAGAGCAATTCGAAGTTGGAAAAAACATTGCCGTCACTCCGGGAAAGGTTATTTATCAAAACGACATTATTGAATTAATTCAGTATGAACCGACGACGAAGAAAGTTTTTGCAAAACCGATATTGTTCGTACCTCCATGGATAAATAAATTTTATATATTAGATTTGAACGAACAGTCTTCCCTTGTGAAATTGGCTGTTGATAAAGGTTTTACTGTCTTCATGATTTCATGGGTGAATCCAGATAAAAGATACCGGAACAAGGGATTTGAAAATTATGCGTTTGAAGGATTGCTTGCTGCACTCGACAAAATTTACGACGTAACAAAATCAAAATCTATACACACGCTCGGATATTGTGTCGGAGGAACCTTAATTTCAAGTTTTCTTGCATATCTTGCAAGCCCGTTATGCAAAAAACGCCCGAAAGCGCACATAGAATCCGCGACACTGCTTACCACATTATTGGATTTTGAACACGCCGGAGATATGGCGATATTCATGGCAGAAAACTATCTTTCAGCAATTACCTCACAAATGAAAGAAAAAGGTTTTCTCGAAGGGCATGTTATGTATAACACCTTCAGCGCCTTGAAAGCGAAGGACATGATATGGCGCTATTTCATTAACAGCTATATGCTCGGGAAAAAACCACCAGCACATGAAATTTTGTTTTGGAATTCCGATCCGACAAATCTAACCGAATCTATGCAAACTTTCCTGGCAAAAGATTTGTATCGAGATAATTTGCTAAAAACAGGAACGCTTAAAATGTTTGGTGTTCCATTGGATTTAACAAAAATTACCACACCACTATATATGGTTTCCATGAAAAAAGACCATTTGGTTCCTTGGCAAGCAACGTTCGATAGTCTGAAATTATTTCACGATAATGTGCGTTTCGTACTCGGAGGTTCAGGGCATGTTGCCGGAGTAGTTAATCCTCCTGTTAAACAAAAATATTGCTACTGGATTAATGATAAAATCACGGAAACCGCACAAGAATGGTTAGATACTGCGACCGAAATCGCCGGCTCCTGGTGGAACGATTGGTTCGAATGGATCAAACCAATGATGGGAGAAATGATTACACCTCCGGTTATTAAAGATTTTCTCCGCAATGCTCCAGGAATTTACGTTAACAACAAAACGCCTGAACAGCTAACAGAGCGATAATGCAAACAACAAACAAAGCTTCAATGCCAGGATTGCTGTTTTGTTATATTACCTTCTCCACTAGCGATTGATGGCCTCGGAGGAAGTCCTCTCCGCTCATTGGTTTTTTACCTGCCGGCTGAAGTGTTTTAATCAGTATCGAGTCTTTTCCGCATGCAATACACATTTCGCCATTTGTTGTTTTGAAAATTGTTCCGTGTGGTTTACTTACCGAATCTAAAACTTGCGCGTCTGTTACTTTTACTCTGATACCGTCAATTTCAAACCATGCCGCAGGTGCAGGTGATAACGCCATAATCTTATGCTGAACGTTTTCAGCGGTGTCTGCAAAATTTATCTGACAGAATTCTTTGGTGATTTTTTCAGCGTATATCGCTCCTTCCTCAGGCTGCTTGTAAACGGACTGCAGAGCAGTCGGCAAGTCATTCAGCATTTCAACTATCATTTCTGCACCGAGAGAACTCAGTTGCTCAGATAATTGCTCGCTATTTGTGGAAGTCGTAATTTCCACTTCCTTCATGGAAATAATATCGCCTGTATCAATTCCTGCGTCCATTTTCATAATGGTAACGCCTGTTTTTTTATCTCCAGCCAAAATTGCAGATTGAATCGGAGAAGCCCCTCGCCATCTCGGTAACAATGACGCATGAATATTGATGCAACCGAACTGCGGGGCGTCCAAAACATTTTGCGGAACTATCAGCCCGTATGCGACAACCACGGCAACCGTCGGATTTAAATTCTGAAACTCTTGAAACGCTTCTTCTGTTCTCAATGTTTTCGGAGCGTAAACCGGAATGTTATGCGCCTCTGCAAACTCGTGCACAACTGTCTTTTGCAATTTGTAATTTCTGCCTGCCGGTTTAGGAACACGTGTATAGACGGCGACGACATTAAATCCTTGCTCGATTATTGTCTGCAAAATTTTCAATGAGAACTCGGTAGTCCCCATAAAAACAATGCGATTATTTTTCGGCATTTTCTTCTGCCGCCTGCTGTTGTAATTTCTTGTATTCTTCAAGTGCGCGTGAACGCTTCAAGCGACTTAATCTGTCGATATACAATTTTCCCTGCAAGTGATCCAACTCATGCTGAATGCAGCGCGATAACACCCCTGTCGCTTTTGATATCTTCTGAGGCACAAAGTTTTCATCGAGATACTCGACCGACACGGACTCATGACGTTTTACAATTTCACGCAGAAACGGCAGAGATAGGCACCCCTCGTATGCCTCCGCCATTTCGTCAGACTTCCAAACAATTTTCGGATTCACCATCTTGTAAACAGTAGATGGATTTCCCTCTTCATCTCGCACATCGATAACAACCATTTTTTTCGCAATGCCAACTTGCGGTGCAGCTAATCCGGCTCCGTCCCACTCGTACAGCTTTTCGGACATTTTTTGCAAAGCATCTTTCACAAGTGGATCACCAATTACAACATCTGTACACGTTTGCGACAAAATAGGATCAGGATATGTAACTAATTTCATATTAAAAACTCTTTCTTTATCAATAAAATCTTCGACGACTTCAGCTCGCCATACATCTACAATAACTGCGACCAAGGTTAATATAATGACAGCATACGCAATATTGCAAACAGAAATGTTACTGATTTTAAGTGACTGAAACCTTTTTCGATAGTTTTTGAAGAAATCAAACTTACGTTTTTTGCGAAAGCTAATACTAGTCTGCTCTTTTTCTTTACAATGCGATTCCTCACCGACTTCTCGATTATATTCTGCAATCTCCTCGTGTACATCAAGTCCGAGAAATTCGGCATAACTCTTTATAAAACCAACGGCATAAACTCTTTCCGGCAAAGCCTCATATCTTTCATCTTCTATTGCCTCGATATAATTCTGACCAATTCTCAAAATGTCAGTAACTTCGGCCACTGTCAGTCCCTTACTCTCTCTGGCTTCTTTAAAATCCGACACAACTTCCCTTCTTTGCCTTGCAACAATATTACTTTCGCATACTTTTTATGTTACTATCAAGAGTTTTTGTGAAAACGGATAGTTGCTGTACTTTTTTGTATGGAGGAAAGTCCGGACTCCTCGGAGGAAAGTGCCAGGTAACGCCTGGCGGCGCGCAATCGCGTTAGGGAAAGTGCAACAGAAAATACACCGCCCTCACGGGTAAGGTTGAAATGGCGAGGTAAGAGCTCACCGCGTAGCCGGTAACGGTTGCGGCAGTGAAAACCCCACTTGGAGCAAGATCAAATAGGAACAGTTTGTCCCTCCGCATTACACTGTTCGGGTAGATCGCTAGAGGTTTGCGGCGACGTAAACACCAGATGAATAACTATCAGAAATTTATTTCTACAGAATCCGGCTTATAGTTTTCACAAAAACATTTGTTTTTTATGATTTTAATCAAAAATTAATCTTAACCTGCTAGCCTGAGCGTAACTGTATGGAGAGTTGTAATGAAGAAAACGTTATTGTTAGCCTCAGCTTTGTTGTTTTCGGCAGTAAGTGTTAGTGAAGATGCCTATGCACTTCGAAGCTGGTTCAACAGGAACAAAGATCAGAATCAACTTGACGTAGG
>JAILGW010000075.1 GCA_024696365.1 Alphaproteobacteria bacterium
TAATCGTTTATGATTGGAGTCGTATTTTCAAATAAAATATCATGTTTATAAAAATTTCTGAATGTTTCTATTTCGTCGCTGTCTTTTTTGCACATAAACGCGACAACTGACTTATCGTAAGGATACGGATTATAAATTTGATATAAATCGCAGTGTACTCCATCATATGCCGACGGCGAATCTTTCAAGAATAAATGTAACGACCGTACCGCTTTATTTGTTCGTACATATTTTATTTTTTCATCGCCAAATTGCTTCTGCCAATCCTCGTTTATACAGCGCGCGACCTGCCTCATGTTTATCGCATTCGTCGGGTCATATTCTCTCAAAAACAGTCTTGCAATACCTAATTTTGCAGTAAGCACGACAGCAAATACGACAGATATTATTTTGGCGAATTTAAATAACCTATCGAAATCAAATTCTTCTTTATTCAAAATGAAGAGATATGCCCCCAACGTCATAAACATATTGGTGCCCCAGAAGCAACCAATTCTCATGCCTGTAAACAACGAGATGAAAAATAGTAACGCCTGCGGAACAATCGAAATAAACAGAATGAAATTTTCTTCTGAAGAATAGTGCGCCTTTAATGGCGGAAGTAACGAGATTTTTTTCGTATAAGAATAGGCAAACGCCCAAAACGCAGTAGCATAAAACAAAATCTGCATACCGATGAAGTTAAAACTCGAAAAATAATCTTTCTGCGCATCTGTCGATTTATCCAAAGCGTAACGCAAAGTAATGAAATTATGTTCGGACATCCACACTACATGCCAAGAAATTCCGATCAAAAAAGCTACTCCGGCGATATAGGGTAAAGACGTTTTCAACAACGCTCGACATTCTTTATCCAAAAGCAAAAATAAGCCCATACAACCGAGATATCCGAGAGCGATGTATTTTCCAACGACAGCAGCCGCTCCGACCACTCCCAAAGCGAAGGCATCTGTCTTGCGCTGAAATTTTATCATGCGAATAAACAGATAAAACATCATCGGATAAAGAGCCATCAGTATCGTATTTGCATTAAATTTCTCGTTTCCGAATACTGCGCATACAGACGTCATAAACACCAACACAGACGCCCATGATTTCTGCCTATCATTAAACAGTAGCTCAGAGATTTTAAATACGAAGAACAGTCCTACAAACAAATTCAGTTGAGTAAGAATATAAAGCGACTCTGGCCAAGAAAAACACGACTTATAAAAGAAAAACGAAATCCACGCGAACAACGGCGGATGTTTTTCATATCCAAGCTGTAATTCTTTTCCCCAGTGCAGATTCTCAATCATATCGTAAGGAAGTTCATTCCTTATGACCATCGGAATTAACGCAAATGCTGCTAGATATACGAAAATAAAATTAAGATAAGTTTTTTCGCTCGTTTCCATTAATTCCCTTTGCGTAACAACGCATGAGCTCGTTTAGCCGCTTGCTCATCGGTTATTAATTGAGTAATTTCTTCATCATTCAGGAGTGAATCATCTTCTCCTAATGGAATTCTATTGACGGAACGCAGAACCTTATTAGTATCGAACACCATTTTAACAACGCATCGATTTGTCATATTAACGCCAGTAAACGCAATTTCCTCTGATTTTGCGCCAATATAGATCCACGTAAAATTATCCTTATGCAATGACGGTGTTCCGCACATTTCCAAAACATCCTTCATAGTTGTCTTTCCAACGACGAATTTATCAAGGTTTTCCTCAACTGTAACATTGCCTCGCGAATTAACAAAAGGCTGGCATGATGTTAGCAATCCCAAAATCACACCGCTAATCAGAATACTTTTTTTCATTTCCTTCGCCCTACACTTATACATATCAAATTATCAACTAAGACATTAAAAAATTCAACGTTATCAGAAGAGGCTCCTTTATAAGAGAATCGAATATTCCAACATTTGCCCCTGTCATATTCGATATCTGTCTACATATCGCCTCTATTCCTATAATAATGAAGAATCCCCATGATTCTAAAGCATAAAATTTTGACACAAACCTAATTGGCATAATCGCAGCAAGGATTCTACTACCATCCAACGGAGGAATCGGAATCAAGTTAAAGAAAAACAATGCCAAGTTTATGACAATGAAATTCATTCCGATTTTTATAAACATATGATTGACATTTGCCGCCGCGGCATCCTTCAATACTATCGCTGTGATTGCTGCCAACAACAAATTACAAAGAGGTCCGGCAATAGCGACCAAAGCCATATCTGGCAACGGATGCTTAAAGTTTCTTGGATCAACTGGAACTGGTTTTGCATATCCAATTAAAAATGGTGAATGTATCAAATATAATCCAAGCGGAATTAAAAACGAACCATACAAATCAAAATGGGTATGCAACTTAAATCGACCTGCCCGTTTTGCAGTATTATCGCCTAACACGTACGCCATTGCGCCATGCGACATCTCGTGCAGAATCACCGCAACGACAAGGGGAATGACATTCAGAACAAATTTATAAGCAAATGGTGGCATTATTTCTTACGAAAACTATCGAAGCTGATAATTTTTCCATCATCGCTTTCGGATTCATGCTCAACTTCAGTCTTGCGCGTTTCTCTATTACCCGTATCCGGAGAACCATCACTTTCAAATGACGGTGTAAATTGCAATGCAAACTTTACTGATGGATCAACAAAGGCAGTTAAAGAGGAAAACGGAATCGTAAGAGTTTCCTGACAGCCATTAAAACTTAAATCAACGGAAAATCTGTCTGCATAAGTTTTTAAATTCCAGAATTGATGCTGCAGGACTATCATTATCTCTTCCGGATATTGTTTTTTTAAATACGACGGAATTTTCGTCCGCGGATGATCTGTTCTGAAACGTATATAAAAATGGTGATTATCAGATAAACCGTTTTTTGCAACATCCTCAAGAACCTCTCTTACAACTGAAATAAGAGCTTTTTGAACTAATTCATCATATCTAAAGTCACTCATGCACATCCTCGACGCGTAAAGTGGGGCGAGTGATCGGATTCGAACCGACGACCTCCAGAGCCACAATCTGGCGTTCTAACCAACTGAGCTACACTCGCCACAGCACACAACATGATTACAATTTCACAGCTAAAAGGTCAATAGTAAATACAAAAAAACGGACGATTTCTACCGCCCGTTCTAAAGGATACAAACTATGAATCTTAATTACGCTAAATCAAAATCAGAATACCCAACGACTTTATATGTCGCGTCAAGAGAATTACGATCGATTTCGACAAGCTTATCTTTGATAGATGCACCATTCTTCAACTGCTCGATATCACCGATATTGCACAATTGCAAAGACGTCGGAGTAACGCTCCAAACTTTCTTTATCATGACTTGTCCTCTGTTAAGGATAATTACCGTCGACTCCGGAGCCAAATTAGATGCAGGCTCAACATATAACGTCGATGATTCACTGAAGTATGGCTTAAAATAACCATCAGCCTTAATAGCAAACACATCTGATCTGTCTTCCAACTCTATCGGACGATATTTCCACTCAGTTGGTGCACAGATCTTGATTTCTAATTTTGTAGAATCATTTTCATTCGCAGCCACGCAGTACAACGGCATACTACTCTCTCTGCCAGCTTCGCTCCTTCTTTTTCTGCTGAACTCTATTGGGGTTATCAACTTATTGTCATGAGAAATTTCTTGCAATAATTCCGCAGGCTCACATCCAAAAGCATGAGACAATCTTTTTATTAAATCCGTATTTAATCTTCTAGAACCAGACTCTAAACGAGACAAATAAGAAATGGAAATACTGGTAATTTCGGACAACGTCTCCAATGTGTATCCACTTTTTTTACGTAAATATTTCAAATGCGTGATAGGCGCATCCTTCCTTTTTCTGCCAACTCTTTCTCTGTTTATATTGAAAGTACTTAAATCTAAATCTTTCATCGGGCTTAAACTTTGTCTTGCCATATTTACCTCTACTGAAACTGTCGTGTATAGTACACCTAAAGACAAAATAAAGTCCATACCTTTTTTGGAAAAAATAATTATTTTAAATTTTTATGTGTCTATTACTTTGAAAAAGTGTGTTTTTTGCTTCATTTTTGAAAAACACAACTTCTGTATTGCAAAAAGGCGTTTTTCACATCATACTGTTATCCATTAATCGATTGAAAAGTTAGAGTTCTTTGTTGTTTTGGTGCTTTTCATCTGTGGTTGTACACCAAAAACAGTGGAGATACGATTTTGTTAAAAAACAAAGACTTATCATTAGATGAAAAATTTAAATTGTGCAAAACGCACAATGACAAAAATGTTTCTCAAAGAAAAATAAAGCTATGTGCGTTAAAATCGCAAAGTTGTATAAAAACATATCATCCACTGAAAAATAGAAAAGTAAAATTACACAGATTAAAGTTCGTACATGATGATGAACTCGGCACTTTCTTTTCTCAGGATATTAAATATCGAGAATTTCTATCAAAAAGATTTAAAGTTAATGTCGGAAAAAATCAGCAATTTTGGGCGACAGAAGAAAAGGTCGTTGATTGGTTACGTTCCATTGGCATACATATCAGACGTATACCAAATGGTATGTACATTATCGATAACAAAGCCTATAATATAAACTCTATGATACTGTTTGCAAACAAACGATGCACCGAACTCGGCTTGCCACCTTTCTACATCGACGGACTGACCGAATTCTGACTATTTCAACATTTCAGTTATATCTTGCCCAATAAATTGAGTCCTTATTATTTTCTGCTCTTTCGTTTGCAGATTTCTGATAATCGCTCTCTCTTCTAACAGCTCTAACTCATTAGCAATTAATACCAGCTTGATACCCTTCTTACTAGCATATGTAAGTTGCGCCCCCAGGCTTTTATCTTGTAGGTAAACTTCCGTTTTTAACCCTGCTTTTCTCAACTTTTTTGCTAGATGCATATAGCTACCAATATAATCTCTGTTTTGTGTTGTTACCAAAATGTCAGCGGTTGAAGACTTGTCCGCTTTAAATATACCTTGTTCTATTAGTTTTGGTATCAATCTTGAAATACCAATGGCGGCACCAACCCCAGGAAATTTTTTATTTGCAATCGTCGACGAAAGGTTATCATATCTCCCACCGCCGGAAATACTTCCCATATCTTTGATATCATCGAATTCTGTTTCGAAAACATTGCCTGTGTAGTACGTTAATCCACGAGCTAATTTTACTGATAGCTTTACAAAATTATCATCAATATTAATTTTCTTCAAAACCTTCAGGACGGTTTCAATTTCTTCAACGCCTTTTTTGAACATGTCGTTGAAGCCGTACCCTTTCAGAATCTGCAAAATTTCATCGTTAGTTCCTCTTT
>JAILGW010000041.1 GCA_024696365.1 Alphaproteobacteria bacterium
GAATCGGAATAAAGTTTTATCTGACATTCGTAATCTCCGTAATCGTAATCTTTAGTGTCTATGATGATATCTATGTCGTTTTTGTTATTAACTTCATACTTTGAGGAAAAAAGCGTGTTTCCGTTTTTTAAGACTGCAAAATCCGCAGAAACGCCGGTAATTGTCGGGTAATCAGCGGAGAAAAGATGCACGGTCATTTTAAAAGTGTCGCCTTTCCCGATATGCTCTGTATAATTGATGTTCTGAATCGTGCAGTTCTGAATAATCCGTTTTGCCTGCTGCAGGGCATAGTCATCAAAAGAAACTTTGCCGGAATCTGTTGTCACGTAAGCGACAGCCTGATATATTGGGTTTTGATTAATTGCTTTGTATGCATCAAGATATGCTTCTACGGCAGATTTTGTCGAAAGAAACTTTCCGTTCTGCTTTTCTGGAAGCAATGCGGAAAATCTTTCCGAAATGTTTTCAGCAAAGGAGTTTATGTCTTCCTCGGCTTTGGAGCGTGGGATAGTGCATAAAACCCATGTTTGATACCCTGTTGCATCGGCAGAAATTTGCCATTCTTCCGTATAATAATTTGTAGCCTGAATTTGAGAGATATATCGTTCTGCATAAGTCTGTATAAGCTCTTCCATCTCAATGTAAATATCTACATCCGAAGAATTGAGAATTTTAACTGATTTTTTGCCAGATGCCTCGTTCTTGATGATAGAACCGTAATATGAAACTATTTGAGAATAAGCGTTGTTCCTTGCTTCTTCGCGTGCAGTGTTTTCTGTATTACGGTAGTCCGAAATTCCTACGAAGTAAATTGAGTTTGTGGAGGAAGGGACGTTGTCAACCCATTCGGGGCGTTCCGATGGAATTGCGCTTATGCGGCTTGGCTTGAATGAAGTTTCGCCTTGCGTAGGCATATTTTTCGTTGATTGACATCCGAAACACAGCAACAAAAAAGCGATAATAATTCCAGGTGAATGTTTTAACCTCATGGTATCCCTCTTAATGTAAAATCAGTCTAATGGACAAGATTTTTGCTGTCAACGAATATCGCTAGCCGTATAAGACTATGCTAAGAATTATAGAAATATCCTATGTTAATATAATAGAGAAAAATAGTAATTTTTTTTTGACTTGAAAGATATTGTTGCTATATACTTCTTATCGTATAAGCTTTGAGAGGGAGTGTTTTTATTTTGAAGAAAATTCTTGTTTTTATTACGATTTTTGCAGTTTTCTCAATGGCGGTACTTGCGGAAGGAACTGGTTTGCCGCGCCTTGCTGTAGTTGAGTTCAGCATAAATGATGAACAGAATACCAAGCTCGTTAATGATTCGGTCGCTATAAGAAATCAAGTTCTTTCGAACATGGTTAAGACTGGACAGTATGATGTAATTGCCCGCGATGAGGTAGACCGTCTCCTTGAAAACCAAGAAATACAGTCAAGCAGTATATCTTCAAATGAGAATATCCAAAAACTTAAGCTTTTGAACATAAGTTATCTTGTTACAGGCAGTGTAGATGCTATTGACAGCGAGTATATTGTGAGTATAAGGATGCTTGATGTCAGTACCGGGCGTTTCATTCACAGCGATGATGAGCTTATTGGTAATACAGCTACGGCATTGTACAAGGGGATAGGGACTCTTGTTTCCAGATTCATGGCGGCACTCCGCAGTGAAAGCGCACAGATTGTAGTTGACAGATCAGCGGCAAATCAGTCTACGACTAGAACAGCTGATAATGACGGAATGGTTTTCGTTCAGGGCGGTACATTCTATACGGATAACTGTTCAACTGGTGCTCTGATTGTTGACGGAGTTTTATTAGAAAAAACAGATTTTAGTGAAATCTCAAGTTCTACAATATTTGGAAATGGTAAAGACGGTGCTTTTATAGACGGAAGAACGGTATTCTTAAGCCATTATATTATAGGTAAATATCCTGTAACACAAGAGCTTTATAAAGTTATCGTCAGCCAGATTCCTGATGCAAAATATCCAAGTCCAAGTTCTGGAAAGAAAGATTCTTGTACACCGGGGGAAAAGCAGGAGCTTCGTCCTGTAGAGAATGTCGATTACTTTGAGGTTGCAGCTTTTTGCAACAAACTATCTGAAATACATGGGCTTGAACCTGTATTTACAATAAATGGAGACACAATTACATTCGACATAACTAAAAATGGATGGCGTATTCCTACAGAGGCTGAGTGGGAATGCGCAGCAAGAGGTGGAGATCCTGATGACGAAATAAACTGGAACAACATTTATGCCGGAGCAAGTAATACTACAGATTTGTTGGATTACGGTTGGATAAAAGAAAACAGCAACAATGTTACACATGAAGTAGGACTTAAAAAGCCTAATTCAAGGGGTATTTATGACATTATGGGAAACGTCATGGAATGGTGTATTGACGTATATGGTCCTATAGAAGCCCATTCAGGAGTTTATAATAATCCAACAGGACCCGCTACAGGAACGGAATTCGTGTGCAGGGGCAGTGGCAAAAGTCATTTGCCTACTGTAACTGTGAAAACTCGTGACCACGATTTGCCGACAAAATACTACAGCGATGTAGGATTCCGTCTTTGTCGCACTATAGGTAGGGAAAGAATTGCTACTGTAAATAGCTTTTATATTTGTGACCATGAAGTTACGCAAAATGAATATGAATCAATAATGGGAATAAATCCAAGTCATTTTGTCGGGGGAACCCATCCAATAGAAAATGTGACTTACTTTGATGCTATTGAATATTGTAACAAGCTCAGTTTAGCACAGGGGCTAACTCCGTGTTATTGGTTAAATGGAAGCTCAGATACATCAAAATGGGGTGAAAAAGGTAGCAGTTGGAGTGATGTTTTATGCTACTTTGACGTGAATGGATACAGATTACCAACGGAAGACGAATGGGAGTTTGCTGCAAGGGGCGGAAAGAAAAGCCAAGGATATTTGTATAGTGGAAGTAACAATATAGAAAATGTTGCTTGGTATGATAAAAATTGTGACGATACGACGCATGATGTTATGACAAAACTCCCAAATGAGTTGAGGCTTTATGACATGAGCGGTAATGTTTATGAATGGTGTTGGGAATGGTATGAGATTGATGGGGAGTTTCGAGCAGTTGTTCGTGGTGGGTCGAGCCTATTACGGAGCTATACTTGTTGTACAGACAGCCAGTCTATAGCCTATATTTCGCCAGAAACTGCTTTTTTTGTAATCGGTTTCCGTGTAGTGCGTTCTGCGCAATAAATCTTATATAGTATTTTTACATCTTTTCAAACATTTTAGAATAAATATTGGAGAAAAAAAATGGAACGAAATTTGACGATTTGCCCAGACTGCGGCAAAAAAGGGCTTGAATACAGA
>JAILGW010000046.1 GCA_024696365.1 Alphaproteobacteria bacterium
CCAAACTGTGAAAAAATAATAAAAAATACGAATATATTATCGACGCTCAGAGATTTTTCTACGAAATATGCTGTTAAGTAATCATAAGCGGAATTTATGCCGAACATATAAAAAATGATGCTAGAGAATGCCAGGCCTGCAATTATCCAAAAAGCAGTTAACAAGAGAGCACATTTGACAGATGCATTCACGGATAAAATTGCAAAATCCGCGACGACAAACAGCAGGACTGCTATGTTAAATATCGTAAAAAATGTAAAACTATCCAATCTATCACCTGTTCAAGTGAAGTTATTGTAATTTTTAATTAAATATAAGACAAGTGGATTTAGAAGGCGTGAAAGAGAACTTGAGACTTTATTACTCTTTTCCTAATTCTTCTTTAGTTAATTCTATTTTTTTCTGCAACTCTTTTTGCTGTTGCATTATTTTTTCATAAGAAAACGATTTTGTATTTAAATCGGGTAGGGGAGGCGTTTGGTAACTCATACATGCGGTTATAACTAACAGAAATACTAAACTGATTTTTTGCATTTACGCGCCTGCTGATTTAATTTTCGTGAGTAATCTTGTTTTTAACGCTTCAATATTTGGCGGAAGAGGTTTTTCTATATAACACTTGCGTCTTACATCTGCGCTTGGGTAAATATTCTCATCATTGATAAGTTCTTTAGCGACGTATTTTGCAGAGTTTGTTACGGCATTCGCTCTGTACGTTTGATTCGTAACCTGCGCTATTATTTCAGGGGTAAAAATAAACTTCAGAAACGCATATATATTATTGATATGTTGTGCTCCTTTTGGAATAGCAACGATATCAACCCATAGAGATGCGCCTTCTTTAGGTCTGAAAAATTTAATATTCGGCTTATTATTGTATTTTTGTACTCGCAGAATATCTCCTGATGTGCTTAGCGTTGCGCAGGCATTCCCGGAGGCCAAATCTTCAAATCCAAATGATGTAAACTTAGATATGTAAGGTCTGATTTTTTTCAAATGCTCCGCTGCCTTTATTATATCTTCTTCGGATTCTGTCTCCGGATTAAGTCCGAGGTATGCAAGCAACGCAGGAAAAATTTCATTTGGGGATTCGTACATTGAAATATGGTACTTGCTTAGCTTTTCGGCAAATTTTGGATCTAGCAGTAGTGCTAAACTGTTTTTAGGTGCATTTGGAATAAGTTCATCTACGATTTTTTCATCGATTCCTATTCCGGCTATTCCGAATTGATATGGTAGGGCATATTCATTATTGGTGTCATATTCGGCCAATCGAGTAAGGATATCTTTGTCGAAAGCCGACATATCAATTTTAGTCTTATCTAATTTTTGGTATATACCCGCTTTCAACTGTCTCGAAAAATTCGGCCATGCAGTTGGAAAAACAAGGTCGTATTGTACAGAACCGGCAAGCAATTTAGCTTCTAAAATTTCATTGGAATCGAAAACATCAACAATGACCTTTATACCTGAGATTTTTTCAAATTCTTGAATAAGTTCATACGGAATGTAATCTATGCCGACAATAATATATAACCGTTTTTCATTATCAAATGGGGCAAGACTTTCTTTTGTTAGAGTTTTATAGCTGGGATTAGTATCCTGGTTTAACTTGAATTTAGGAAAAAGAAAGGCGCATAACGCGCCTAAAAACAAGATGAAAACAAGATACTTTTTCATTTACTTCTCTTCTTCGGAAGCTGCTTCACGCTTTTGCAATTTTGCGTATTCACAAGGACCGAACGGAATAGATATTAAATAAGCAAAAACTAAAATAGATAATGTTAGCCATAATTCGGTAATCAAACAAATCACTAAAAAGCTGATTACGAGCAGACTTAACAAAGCTGAGTTGCTGTTAATTTCTACCATTTTAGATGAAAAAGTCTTTAGTGTGCTTATCATTAATGCTCCGGATGCTAGTAGGCAGAACGCTACAAACCACACGTTTAAAAAGCATGTTTTATCCGTTGCAAAAAATAAAATTAACGGAAATAACGCTAAAATCGCGCCGGCTGGAGCAGGGACACCTGTGAAGTATTTTTTTGCCCAATCAGGTTGTGGCACATTTGCAATTTGTGTGGCATTGAACCTTGCCAACCGCATCGCACAGCAAACCGTAAAGAACATACAAGCGGCCCAACCAATACCGTTGAATCTGTACATCGTACTTAGGAACAAAATTATTGACGGAGCAACTCCAAAACACACTAAGTCAGATAATGAATCTAACTCTGCGCCAAATTGTGATGACTGACCTAGCAATCTTGCTACTTTTCCATCAAACGCATCTAATAATGCCGAGATAAAAATGCAAATAACTGCCAATTCCCATTTCTGGAATAATGCAAATCTAACTGCTGTTAACCCAAAACAAAAAGCGGCAATAGTGACTGCGCTCGGCAGTAACTTCAAAATATTCACACTCTTTCTGATGTTAACTTTATCGTTATTCTCTTCTACAGTTTCAGCTTCTGCTGTGATTATGTCCTTCTTTTTCATTATTCAGCCTTCCTATGTAAATCCGCTAAAATAGTTTCACCGGCAACGGTAACTTGTCCTTCTTCAACTAAAATATTCGCGCTCGTCGGTAGATAAACATCTACGCGACTTCCGAATCTGATAATACCAACGCGTTCTCCGATTTCAAGTTGCTGCCCTTCGGTGATATCGCTTCTGATTCTTCTGGCTATCAACCCTGCAATCTGCACAAAGACTACTTTGCGACCATCAGGCATTTTAATGTATGTGGCCTGACGCTCGTTAAACTCACTTGCTTTATCAAGAGTTACATTGAAGAAACGACCTGGGATATAAAGAATTTTTTCAACGATTCCAGGAACCGGAGTTCTATTGACATGGACATTTATTAAGCTCATGAAAATGCTGACTTTTTTCCATGTTCCTTTTAATTCTAATTCAGCTGGAGCCTCACCTTCTGTAATTTTTAGGACTATTCCGTCTGCAGGACTTATAGCGATATGTTCTCTTGTCGGGTGGACCCTTTCCGGATCTCTGAAAAACAACAAACATCCGACGGTTAACAAAAATCCTAGCCATCCCATATTGGTACTGATATTACCTAAAACAATCGCGAGAACTGCGACGACGGCGGCTATCTTACATCCGTCTTTATCGAAAGGTAACCTAACTTTCATAGCAACTCCAAAATAATAAGCTAGCAGGATTATATTGTTTTTATCAGGATAATTCAAATTGTAATAAATAAAAGTTTGAGTAGAGGACGTTTAAGTTTACGAAAGCGATTACTTCGTCAGAATATTAGTTAGCAGACTGACATCTTCTGCAAGACTGCTATCTTCCTTTATTATTTGTTCTATTTTTCTGACAGCGTGCAGCACGGTTGTATGGTCTCTTCCACCAAAATTTCTGCCGATTTCTGGAAGGGATAATGTCGTTAATTTTTTGGCTAAGTACATCGCCACTTGACGCGGTACAGCAACTTGACGCACTCGTCTTTCAGAAAACATATCTGCGAGCTTTATTGAATAATGCGCTGCAACTTTCTTTTGAATTTCTTCCACTGAAATTTTACGTTCGCTGGTTCGTAGCAAATCTGATAGTACTTCACGGGCACTATCAACTGAGATTTCGCGTCCGATAAACTCCGCTCCCGCGACTATACGGTTTAGTGCTCCCTCCAACTCTCGGATATTAGATGTAACTTTATGAGCAATAAACTCGAGTACTTTATCTGGAATTTTTACAGAAAATGAAGCTGCTTTCGACTGCAGTATGCCAAGGCGTAGTTCATAAGTTGTTGGATGAATGTCTGCAACAAGTCCCCAGCCTAATCTTGATTTCAGTCGCTCTTCTATTCCATCCAAATCTGAAGGAGACTTATCGGCTGAAACAATTACTTGTCTGTTGTTATCGACTAGCGCATTAAACGTATGGAAAAATTCTTCCTGCGTCGAATCTTTTCCGCAAATAAATTGGATATCGTCAATCATTAAAACGTCGAAAGCGCGGAATTGTTCTTTGAACGCCATTGTGTCTTTGTACCTAACTGATTTTATAAAGTGATACATAAACTTTTCGGCGGACATATACGCGACTTTTCTGTGAGGAAATCTCGATTTAATGCTCCATGCAATAGCGTTCATTAAATGAGTTTTACCAAGTCCAACTGAACCATACAAAAACAAAGGATTAAACGCGACTTTGTCTGATTCCGCTACACGTTGCGCAGCTGCGTAAGCTAACTCATTTGGTTTTCCAACGACAAAATTCTCAAACGTTAACTTCGGGTCGAGAGGAATACTAAAATCGATGTTGTTTTCAATCGATGAAGATTCAGTGATGGGTTTAGATTCAATATTTTTTTTCTGAGTGCTTGGAAAGGCGACGGATATATCTATCGAACGGATTTTACTATTTTCTGCCTGACACAGATCGAGTATTTTTTCGGAATAATTGTTCACGACCCAATCACGCAAAAACATGCTCGGGGCATTAACATAAAGTGTTCCGGATACAAACTTGTTAACGGATAAAGGGGAAATCCAACTGTTGACTACAGCTCGACCGAGCTCCGACTGTAACTTCCGATAAACAGATCTCCATAATTCTTCCAGTTCAAAATTATCCACGAATACCTGCCTATCGGAAGCATAAAAAATTTATTTTGCTGCTTTTAACATTTTATTTAAGCGTGAAACTTTGCGTGCAGCAGTATTCTTATGCAATACGCCTTTTGTTACACCCTTTTGAATCTCAGATTGTGCTTCTGAAAAAGCTGCGACAGCATCACCACCACTTAGTGCCGCGATGAATTTTTTGATGAAAGTCTTGATACGACTCATTCTATCTGAATTTCTATCTGTTCTCTTTTCGCTTTGTCTGATTCTTTTCAAAGCTGACTTATGATTTGCCATTTCACTCCTACATGTTTCTGCAAATTAAAATTAACCTCTAACGGAAAGACTATCGAAGTACTTCGACAAATCTTCCAGCAGAAGTTTATCAGAAAAGATAGGATGTTCAACTACCTTTTCATTTTTATCTCGACATTTTTGTAAAACCACCTGTTTTACGCCCATCGAAGATATTTCTTTTAAAACTTCGACTATTGACGATGTCTCTATCGACTCATGCAAAGTCATCCTGACCTCAAAATCGACATTCGAAGCAATCAAAATCTCTAAACTCTTTCGTGCTAAATCCCCTTGATTGGGGACACTAACTATTTTGTCGTAATCTTTAAACGAGTGTTTCACATCAAAACCAACCCAATCAAGAGATGATACGATTTTGGCTAACTTGTCCGGAAAAGCACCCGCAGTATGTAAACCTACTTTAAATCCTAACTTTTTGACATCTGCAATTGCGTCTGCTAAAGCATCCTGTAGCAAGGGCTCTCCACCGCTGAACACTACGGCTTCCAGCAACCCTTTGCGGCTGGACAGTAAGTTTAAAATATCTTCCCACGGAAGAGACTCCTTCGGCAAAATCGATTGCAAATGTTGATTATGACAATACTTACACCTCCAGGTACACCCCTGCATAAATATAACAGCGGCTAGATGCCCGGGATAATCAACAGTTGTCAGAGAAATAATTCCGCCGACGAGTAACTTCTGTTCCATTTTATTTACAGCAAGACTCCATAGACTCGCACGTCAATTTTTCGTCAAAGTGAACTCTTTCGGCATGTTCACCCTTTTTACCAACGTTAAAGTAAGATACTGGACGATGATATCCCATCACTCTTGTCCAAACCTCACATTTCTGGCGCTCTTCATCTTTTACTTCAATACCGTCTATTACCATACTTTCCTCCACTGCTATAAAAATTATTACATCTCTTTCATGCAAATTCAACTAATTAGATTGTTGTTGCATTTTCATTTCACTTTTTTTCCTTGCGACGATTTCATCATCACATTTTGGACAGAACGGATGTTCGCCGGCGATGTATCCGTGTTTTGGGCAGATTGAGAATGTTGGTGTAATTGTGAAATAAGGTAAACGGAAATTTTCAACCACTTTCTTTACCAATTTTCCGCATACTTCTGCACTTGAAACACGCTCATTCATATATAAGTGTAAAACAGTTCCTCCTGTGTATTTCTTTTGCAAATCATCTTGCATTTTGAGGGCCTTAAACGCATCTTCCGTATAATTGACCGGCAACTGACTTGAGTTAGTGTAATACGGCATTTCAGGAGTTCCTGCCTGCAAAATATCTGGGTAACGTTTTTTGTCTTCTTTCGCGAAACGATATGTCGTACCTTCTGCTGGAGTTGCTTCCAGGTTATACATATTGCCTGTTTCCGCTTGGAATTGCAGTAACGTTTCTCTGATTTTATCCAAGAATTTAAGTGCCATATTATGACCGTACTCAGTGGTAATATCATGCTGGTCATTTGTGAAATTGCGAATCATTTCATTGATACCGTTCACACCGATTGTTGAGAAATGGTTGCGTAACGTGCCGAGATATCTCTTTGTAAATGGGAACAAACCATTGTCCATGTACATCTGAACAACTTTTCTCTTGATTTCTAAACTTGTTTTGGCGAAGTTCATCAGCTCGACCAATCTATTGAAAAGAGCCTCCTCATTTCCTTTGTACAAGTATCCTAATCTGGCGCAGTTAATTGTGACGACACCAATGGAACCAGTTTGTTCAGCTGAACCGAATAAGCTGTTTCCGCGTTTCAAAAGTTCTCTTAAATCTAACTGCAAACGACAGCACATGGAACGTACCATCGCTGGTTTTAGGTCAGAATTGACGAAATTTTGGAAATACGGTAGGCCATATTTGGCAGTCATTTCAAACAAATACTTCGCGTTTTCGCTTTCCCACGGGAAATCTTTTGTAATGTTATAAGTCGGTATTGGGAAAGTGAACACTCGTCCCTTAGCATCACCTTCAGTCATAACTTCGATATACGCACGGTTCAACATATCCATTTCTTTTTGTAGTTCACCGTACGTAAAATCAACTTCTTTGCCTCCGACTAACGGTACTTTATCTTTTAGATCGTCAGGGCATACCCAATCGAAAGTTAAGTTTGTGAACGGAGTTTGTGTTCCCCATCTGGATGGAACGTTCAAATTATAAATGAACTCCTGGATGCACTGTTTTACTTTCTCATAACTTAAATTATCTTTGCGAACAAATGGTGCCAAATACGTATCAAACGAGCTAAACGCTTGAGCTCCTGCCCACTCATTTTGCAAGGTGCCGAGGAAGTTTACCATTTGCCCGACTGCGCTCGAAAGATGTTTTGGTGGTTTCGCTTCGGCTTTTCCGATAACTCCGTTAAACCCTTCATTCAACACCATACGTAATGACCAACCAGCGCAATATCCTGATAACATATCCAAATCATGAATGTGGAAGTCGCCATTTCTGTGCGCCATTGCGACATACTCAGGATAGACTTTATTTAGCCAATAGTTTGCAACCATCTTCCCGGAAATATTCAAAATCATACCACCGAGAGAATACCCCTGATTCGCATTTGCATTTACGCGCCAATCTAGGCGGTCGAGATATTCATTGACGGAAAGCACAACATCAATGAGATTTTTTTTATCTTTTCTGATTTCGCCGTGCTTCTCACGGTAAACAATGTATGCTCTTGCAGTTTTAAAATAGTTCTCGCTGATTAAAACTTCTTCAACGATATCTTGAATCTGCTCAATGTCAGGAGTTTCATTGCTGTACTTGTGCTTTAAAATTTTTACGACTTTAAACGTAATATGTCTCGCATCGGCCTCTGTAAATTCACCCGTTTCCATTCCAGCCTTTTTGACAGCATTTACTATTTTTTCAGAATCAAACGCAACTTTTGCGCCATTCCTTTTTAAAACAAACCGAGGTTCTTCAAAATCATGACAACTATTCATCTGAGAAACAGACATTTACATCTCCCGATACTAGAAAACAAACTAAATTGTTACCAAAAATAGCTTAACCTTTGAGGCTAAAACCG